>CAIUOO010000116.1 GCA_903900795.1 uncultured Gemmatimonadota bacterium
CGCGCGGCGCCGCGCAGCGCAAGATCACTCGCGATTTCCACGGCGCTCACGCTATGCCCGACCACGAGCACCCGCTGACCGCGAAAGGCATCGGCCCCACGATAGGCCGCCGTATGCGTCACGCCACCAACGCCGGTGAAATCGGAGAGCCCTTCCACCGGGGGCGTGCGCGCGGTCCGGTGCCGTCCCGTCGCCACCACCACACGGGAGAACCATTCCTCACGCACCGTCCCGTCGGCATCGCGTGATCGCACGGTATACCCGTGGCCATCGGGCGCGCGCTCCACCAGCTCGACGGTGGTCTGAAAGCGCGCATCACGTTGGAGCGCGAACCGGTCGGCATACTGCTCGAGATAGTCGCCGATCGCCTCAGCGCGCGGGTAGGTGGGCGTGCCCGGCGGGTGAGGCATATCGCTGAACGCGGTCGTGATGCACGTGGTATTGGTGTGCATGCCCGACCACATGCTGCTGTACCCCCCGCCCACACGCCACTGGCCACCAACGCCGTCACTCTGGTCGAAGAGCACCGGCGCAAAACCGGCGGCGTGCAGATACCGCGCACTGGCGAGCCCCGCCGGGCCGGCACCAATGATCGCCACGATGGTCCGGGCGTCGGCCGCGACGGCACTGTCACTCATGCGAACTCCTCTTCCATGTCTCGTGATGGCAGCAAGCCCCCATGCGGTGCGCGGGAGTGCAGCGCGCCAACATCGCCGGCACGAGATGTTTTCGCCACTCGCGTACGAACGGGCTCGCGCTCCCGGCGGCGTCACGCCCGTCCGGGAGGCCCCGTCAGGTCACCGCCACCGCCGATGGTCCTCACACGACCACGCGACAGTGGATTGCCGGTACCGCCGCTGGCGGCTAGCATCCGTAACGAACAGGCGCGTTCGAGTGGCTCTGAGAACCGGCGCTCACCTGCCAGCGAGCGTTCACTCCGATCTCCCGGACATGCATCCCCTGTTCACCCACGAGTGGGCGTTGGCGCTCGGCGCCGCGCTGCAATCCAGTGTCATGTACCGGGAAGCGGCGCGCCGGTGGGACGGGGCCGTATGCCTGCAGCGTACCGCTGACACCGGTACAGCGCTTCCGTCGGCCGCGGTGTTTCTCGACCTCAAGCACGGACACTGTCACGCCGCACGCCTCGCTACCGAGGCCGACCTCAAACAGGCGAAGTTTGTCATCAGCGGACCACTCACGGCGTGGCTGTCGGTGTTGCGTGGGAACGAAGCACCCACCGTCGCGCTCATGCGTGGGCATCTCACGCTGTCGAAAGGCATGTTGCCCATGCTGCTGCCCCACGTGGGCGCCGCCAATGCGCTCCTGGACGTGGCGCGCGCGGTGAGTCCGCTGGCAAACGACCGCGCGCCGTCGTTCGCCAGCGTGCCGGACCACACCGTAGTCCCCACGAACGCGTCGACGCAGCGGCCGGGATTCCGCAGTCTCGAGCAGGGCGCACTCACCGACGACTCTGTACCTTGGCGCCTCTGGGAGAAAGCCAAGCGGCACGGCATCTGGAATCCAGCCGACATCGACTTCACGGTCGATGCACAACAGTGGCGCACGCTGGCGCCCGACGAGCAGGACCTGCTGCTCCGTCTCGCCACGCTGTTTCAGGGCGGCGAAGAGGCCGTGGTGATCGACATTCTGCCGCTGTTGGATGTGGTATCACAGGAACGGCGGCTCGACGAACAGTTGTATCTCACGTCGTTTGTCTGGGAAGAAGCGAAGCACGTGGAAGGGATGCACCGGTTTCTGCACGCGGTAGGGGCACTCGATACCGACCTGACCCGGTTCCACACGCCCGCGTATCACACGATCTTCACCGACGCGCTCCCGCAGGCCATGCAACGGCTTCGCCACGACACGTCACCGGTCGCGCAGGCTCGCGCGTCGACCACGTACAACATGATCGTGGAAGGCGTGCTGGCGGAAACGGGATATCACATGTTCCACGAGATTCTCGTGTCGCGCGGCATCCTCCCTGGCATGCAGCAGATGACCGGCCTGCTCAAGCTCGATGAGTCGCGTCACATTGCCTACGGGCTGTATCTGCTGTCGCGGTTGGGCATCGAGCACGGCGCGCCGGTGTGGGACGCCATTGCCGACACCATGAACGTGTTGATGGACCCCACGATTGCCGTGATCACGGAAGCATTCGCGGCGTACCCCGCCGATGCTGTGCCCTTCGCGCTCTCCCCAGCTCCATTCGTGGAGCACGCCATGTCACAGGGCGCCAAACGTCTCGACCGGCTGGAGCGCGCCCGCGCACAGGGCGTGCCGGTAGGCACGAAGGAATAGGCGCGGGCAACGACCACATGCACGCCACACCGGTCCACCCATGAACACCCGTCGCCAGTTTCTGCTGCAGGCTCCCGTCGGCATGCTCGCCGCCGCGGCCGCCTGCCGCGGTACGGAGCAAACGCCAACCACGGCAACGACCGGCACGCCCGGCGCGCCCCCCACCTTCGGCACCGCCGCCGGCCCCACCGTGACGGCCGAGTCCTTCGCCGCCGCCGAAACGCTCATGCAGGTGCGCATGACCGCCGCCGAACGCACGCAAGCGGCGGCGAACTGGCGCACCAGTATGGCCGGCACCCTCGAGCGGCGCACCGGACCGCGCATCGTGCCGCTCGATGACACGATCGTGCCAGCGTCGCAGTGGAATCCCGCCGTGCCCGGCGCACCGCGTGGCTCCGCGCGGGATCGCTTTATCCGCACCGTCGTGAACCCCGGCCCGCTGCCCGCATCGGACAGCGCCATCGCGTTCGCGCCGGTGACGCAGCTGTCGCGCTGGATCGAAACGCGACAGCTCACGTCCGAACGGCTCACCAACATTTATCTCGCGCGCATCGCGCGGCTGGATCCTCAGCTACGCAGCGTCATTACGGTCACACGGGATCTCGCGCTCGCGCAGGCGCGAGCCGCCGATGCGGAGATCGCCGCCGGTCGGTATCGCGGACCGCTGCACGGCATCCCGTACGGCGTGAAAGACCTGCTCGACACGGCGGGTATCGCGACCACCTACGGCGCTGACATCTATCGCGACCGCATCCCCACCGCCGACGCCATCGTCGTCAAGCGCCTGCACGATGCCGGCGCCGTCCTGATCGCGAAGCTCAGCCTCGGCGCATTCGCGCTCAACGACATCTGGTTTGGCGGACAGACCATGAACCCGTGGCTGCTTGAAGAGGGCGCATCGGGTTCGAGTGCCGGGCCGGGCGCGGCCACGGCTGCAGGTCTCGTCGCGTTTTCGATCGGCAGCGAAACCGGAGGCAGCATCATCAGTCCCGCCATGCGCTGCGGTGTGACCGGCATGCGTCCCACCTTCGGCCGCGTGCCGCGCACGGGCTCCATGACGCTGTGCTGGTCGTTCGACAAGCTGGGCCCCATGACGCGCAGCGTCGAAGACGCCATGCTGGTGTTGCGCGCCATCTCGGGACCCGATGCGGGCGACGTGGCGAGCGTACCCAGTGCGCTGGACTACGACGCGAACGGCAGCGTGAAGGGGCTCCGCGTAGGCTACTTCCCGAAATGGATGCAGGAGCACCCCGCCACAAACGTGGATCGCGCCGCGCTCGACGCCGTGCGCACGTTGGGCATGGTACCGACCGAGGTATCGCTCCCCGACTGGCCGTACGGGGCGCTCACGATGCTGATTTTCGCCGAGGCGGCCGCGTCGTTCGAAGAGATCACGCTCAGCGGGAAAACGAGCCAGCTCACGTCGCAGACCAACGACTCGTGGCCCAACCTGTTGCGGCAGGCGCGGTTTCTGTCGGCGGTGGACTTCGTGCAGGCCGACCGCTTCCGCCGTCGCGTCGCGAATGAGATGGCGCGGATCTTCACCGAGGTCGATGTGCTGCTGGTGCCGTCGCTTCGCGACGAAATGCTCACGCTATCCAACGCCACGGGGCACCCCAGTCTCACCCTGCGCGCCGGCTTCGTGCAGGTGTCCGACGCCCGAAGCGACTGGGCGCCCAACCCCGAGCGTCCGCTGCCGCACTTCAGCACGCCGCGCCGTGTGCCGCATGGCATCACGCTGCTGGGGCGGTTGTTCGACGACGGGTTAGTGGGGCAAGTGGGCGTGGCACTGGAACGGCACTTCAAGGTGGCGGGGGAGAATCCGCCGGGCTTCGCGTAACGCCATGCACGCGCTAACCATCACCCGCACCTCACCGCGATCCGCCGCCACGCTGTATCAGGCGTGGACCACGGGCTGGGCGTCGTGGTTTGCCGAAGCCGACACCGCACGCCTGCGGGCCGAGGTCGGCGAGCCGTTCTTCTTTGAGGTCGTGCAACGCTTCCCCGATGCGCGTGAGCCCGTGCATCATCCGCACTACGGACGCTTTCTCCGACTCGTGCCCGATGCGCTCGTGTCGCTCAGCTGGGTCACCGGCGCTGGCGGCACCGCCGGTGCCGAGACCACGCTCACCGTGCATCTCGACGCGATCGCCGGTGACTTCACGCAGCTCACGCTCACGCACGAGGGGTTCGCCACGGCCCAAGCGCGCGATGCCCACGAGGCCGCGTGGCCGAGGATTCTTGCGCATCAGGACACTGTCCTCGCTGATGGCGTCATCGTGGACGGCGTCATCGCGGATAGCGTCATCGCTGATGGCGTCATCGCGGATGGCGTGACGGATGAGCGTGTGCCGGCGCCGCTGCGGAATCGTTCCATTCCCGACGCCGCGTTCATCCCCATGCGCAGCTACCCCGACATCGACGCGGCCGTGGCGTGGCTGCGCGACG
>CAIUOO010000117.1 GCA_903900795.1 uncultured Gemmatimonadota bacterium
ACATGCAGGGCGGTCAATCCAGGGTGCGCGACCTCGCGCTGCACCAGTCCGTGCGGCATCACGCCGATGACGTCGCCGCCCGCCGCCAGCGCCGCGTCCGCCAATGCCCCCATCAAACCCACACGCCCGCCCCCATACACCACCGTCAAACCGCGCTGCGCCAACAGGGTACCCAGCGCGGACGCGCAGGCCATGTATTCGGGGCGCACCCCATCGTTCGAGGCGCAATACACCGCAACCCGATGCAGTGACCGATGCGTTGCTGGTGGGATCGGGGAGGTCGTACTCATATGGGAAAGCTAATCCGGAAGTCACGCAGTGGTCGCGACGATCCGCGCCACATACCAGGCCCGCACGGGCGGAGAAGTCACGGCGTTGCGTACTACCCGGGCAGCGCTGACCGTGACTACCTTCGTGCGCATGACCCCCTCACTGCACACGTTGCCGACCCTGAGCGTGATCGAGCATCCGCTGGTCCGCCATAAGATCACGCTGCTACGCGATCGCGCGACACCCACGAAGCAGTTCAAGGAGCTCGTGGATGAGATCGCCATGCTCATGGCCTACGAAGCAACGCGGAACCTCGCGCTCGAACCGGTGCCGGTAGACACGCCGCTCGAGTCCACAACGGGCTGGTCGGTACGAGGGAAAAAACTCACCTTGGTGCCCATCCTGCGCGCCGGCCTCGGCATGGTCGAAGGCATCCTGCGGCTGATTCCATCAGCACGCGTCGGACATATCGGCTTGTACCGGGATCACGAAACCCTCGAGCCGGTGGACTACTACTTCAAGGTCCCGGGCGACGTCAGTGAGCGCGATTTTCTCGTGCTTGACCCGATGCTGGCTACCGGCGGCAGCGCCTGCGCCGCGGTCTCGTCTCTGAAGCGCGCCGGAGCGACACGTATTCGCTTTCTCTGTCTCGTAGCCGCCCCGGAAGGCGTCGAGCGGCTCGCGCGCGAACATCCCGACGTGCCCATTCTCACGGCGGCCCTCGACCGCGAACTCAATCAGCACGGCTACATCCTCCCCGGACTCGGCGACGCCGGCGACCGGTTGTTTGGCACCCGTTAACCGCGCAGCACCAAGTACGGACTAGGATGGTCCGTCTTCTGTTGATCCGCCGCCCGCAGATAGAGATCGGCCAGGCGGCGAGCTTGTACCGCCCTGATCTCGCGGCTATCTTCTCGCGACTTGTTCGGCGATTTGCGCTCGTAACTCACGAGCGCGTCGGTCTCCTGTTCCCGGGTCGTTGATGTTGATCAATCTGGTACCGGATTTTCTCGCCGTACTCGAAGCCGACGACCGCGTGTCGGCGTATCTCGCCTATTTCGAGCGCCACAAGGCGTTGCTGACGGCCTACTGGGACAACTATGTCCTCGAACCGTCTGGGCCGCATTTCGAGGACGTCGTCCAGTCCACGGTCAACGCGAATCGCGATGATCTGCTCACGCTCCTCTCACGCACCGATGTGGTGGCGCTGGCGCGTCTGGCCGAAGAAAAGGTCCGAATCCTGCTCGATATCGACGTCAGCTACGATGTCGTGCTCATGGTTGGCGTCGGCGCGGCCAACGCCGGTGAGCTGGTCGTCAACGGCCGGGGCGTGGCGTTCGTGTGCCTCGAGCACTTCACGGGTGTCGCCAACCCGGACACGCAGGGGCTCGGGCTCGATCCCGAACTGATTCCCCTCTGGCTCGCGCACGAAATCACGCACGTCGTGCGCTATACGTCTCCGTCCAGCCGCAGCGACATGCGCGGCTTTGTGGAAGACGCCGGCGGGTACTACTCGTACTGGGAAACAGGCCGCCAGGCCTCGCTGCGCGAACTGCTGGTGAACGAAGGACTGGCCGTGCACGTCTCGCGCGCCATAAGCCCGGGCCATGCGGCGTGGGAATATTTCGGGTTCGCTCGCAAGCAGTACGCCCGTGTGCGCGAGGTCGAGCCCGTGCTCCATCGCGCCCTGATCACCGACGGCGACCGCACGGCTCTGGGGCTGCGCCTGCGCTACCTCTCCGGCGGTATGAGCGACGAGGCGCGCACCGTTGAGCGCACGGTGCTTCCCGAGCGCTCTGGGTACTTCCTGGGCGCCCGCATGGTCGAAGCCGCCATCGCTGCCCGCGGCTACGCTTGGGCCACCCGCGCCAGCGTCATGGATTTGGCCACCGTAAACGACCCGGTGATGGAGCGGCCGAGGCTCACGATCGTCGGGTGAGATTGGCTGGGACGGTTTGACAACTGTACCGTCAACAGCAACGGCAACGGCGACTGCCAGAACACGGATACCACGGATTTACACAGAAATAACACAGATAAACCGACAGCGCTTTTTGCTTATCCGTGGCCGTTTCCGTGTCATCGGTGATCTCCGTGTTCTGGCTCTTGTTTTTGCTGTTGTTTTTTGCTGTTGCTTTTTGCTGTGGCTGTTTCGGATCCTACTTCCCGATGCAGAACTCCCGGAAGACCCGGTCGAGCACGTCCTCGGTATCCACGATACCGATCAGATCGGAGAGAGCCTCGCGGGCCGCGTACAAATGCACCGCAGCCACCGGCGCCGGCAGCGCCCCTCTCTCCCACGCCATCAGAAACTCGGTGAGTTCATCGTGCGCCACCGCCAGGCCAGCGCGATGACGCTCGCGGGTCACGAGCACGTCGTCACCGGCGGGCAACGCCACCGAACTGGCCATCGCAACGCGATCAATAGCCTCAAGCAACGCCCGCAGCCCCTGCCCCGTCTCGGCGCTGACATGGTGCACCGGCTCGTCGGATGCCGATGCATCCAAGTCGGCTTTCGTACGTACCGGAAGGACCGATCCCCCCGTCCGCGACGCAATCACGGCGAGTGTCGCATCGATATCCGCCGCGCTCGCCCCGCACACCAGCACCACCTGCGCCTGCGCTAGATAGCGCGTGCTCACTTCGATGCCGAGTCGCTCGATTTCGTCGTCGGGGTCGCGGAGGCCGGCGGTATCCACGAAGCGCAGCGGCAACGGCGCGCGATCGAGCACGGCTTCGATCGCATCACGGGTCGTACCGGCAATCGGTGTCACTAAGGCGCGCGACTCACCCAAGAGGGCGTTGAACAGCGATGACTTACCGGCGTTGGGTGGGCCGGCAATCACGACCAACACGCCATCACGCAGTACAGCGGCCTGCGGGGCAGTGTGCATCAGCGCGCGCAGCGCGTCGCGCAGCGACTCCGCCGCATTTTTTATACGGGCGGGGGCGATCGGGCCATCGTCTTCCTCGGGGAAGTCGATGTCGTAAGCGATCAGCGCTTCGAGATGGATCACCTCGTCGCGCAACGCGAGCAACCGCCGGGAAAGTCCGCCGTCGAGCTGTGACAGCGCCTGCCGCAGCATGACGGTAGTACGCGCATCGATCAGATCGGCCACGGCTTCGGCTTGCACCAGATCCATGCGGCCATTCAGCACGGCGCGCCGCGTGAATTCACCGGGGGTGGCCGGCCGTGCACCGGCCGCCGCGCAGGCCGCCAGCACGAGCGCCGGCACCACGTGGCCACCGTGCGTGGCAATCTCCACCACATCCTCACCGGTATACGAGCGCGGCGCGGCGAACCAGGTGATCAGGGCGTCATCGAGTGGCGCGCCATCGGGGTGACGCAGTGCCACGCGGGTGGCGCGGCGCGGCGGCGGGTCGGACGCGCCAGGAAATGCACCAAGGGCGCGAGCGATGGATATCGCTCGCGCCCCTGACAGCCGGATCACGGCAATCGCCCCGCGTCCAGCGGCCGTGGCACAGGCAACGATCGTGTCGTCGCCACCAGGCAGCTGGCGGACCGTCACCACGTCGTTATCCTCGCACCACCGGGGGTTGCGCCTTCGTACGCTCCTGAGAAATCAGCCACTGCTGCGGCAACGACGCGAGGTTCTGCACGAAATAATACAGGTTGAGTCCCGAGGCCATGTTGAAGAAAATCACCATCATCATGGCGGGCATCAGGTACATCATCATTTTTTGCTGCTCGTTCGCTTTCATGCCGCGCATGCCGATGTACGACAGCCCCATCGCCGTGATGGCCACAAGCACCGGCAACACGAAAAACGGATCCTTGAGCGAGATGTCGGGGAACCACAGGAATGACACGCCGCGGAACTCGATTGTGTTCTGAAATACGAAGAACAGCGCGAAGAACACCGGCAACGGAATCAACATCGGCAGACAGCCCGACAGGGAGCTGAACGGCGACATGCCGTGCTCTTTATACACGCGCATCATTTCCGCTTGCAGCTTGGTCGGGTCGCCCTTGTACTTGGTCTGGATTTCGGCCAGGTGCGGTTGAATGCGCTGCATCTGCATGGAACTGCGCATCGCCTTCTGATTCAACGGCCACAGAATGATGCGCACTGCCACGCCGAACACCACCAGGATCCATCCGTACGAAAGGCCAAGCGTGGACTTCATCCACAGCAGCAGGCGGATCACCATCGTGGCGAACGGTTGCACGACGCCCTGCAACCAGCCACCGTACGGGTTCGACGTTTCAAACGACCGACCGATGGCAACCAGACGCTTGAACTCCTGGGGCCCAGCGTACACTTCGAACGCCACGGCGCCGCTCTTGAGCGACGCGACAATCGTCGCTTCGCTGCGTGTAGCGGCCTTCGCCACGCGCATACCGCCCGTGAAGTTCACCTCGGCGAAGCCCGGCGCGCCTTGCGGGGACAGCACACCAAGCAGGAAATACTTGTTCTTGGCGACGGTCCAGTTGATCGGGCCGGCCTCGATGCGACGCTCGCCAGGATCGAGCGAGGTGAAGGAGACACCACTCGCATTCTGCTGGTCAGGCTTGTACGCGTATGCGAGATGCGACTGATCTTCGGTCGTATCCGACTCCGAAGAGCGGAAGCCGGGCGGCATATCGATCAGCAGGAAGCTGTTCTCGGGCGCGCCGGTTACGAGCGCCGACACATTCACGCGATAGCTGTCGGGGAGGAACGAATACGCGATCGTGATCGCGCGAGCGCCGACGGTGGCGTCATAGCGGACCACGGCGCGTCCATTTTCCTCGCTGCGCGTGCTGGTGAAGGTCTGCGCATTCAGCGCGACCGTGTCACCGGGCGTGACGAGACGGAAGCTCAGCAACCGGTCACCCGCCGTCGCGAGTTCCACGGGGCCACCCTTCGTGCGCCCCTTGTTGGAGAGAGCGACATACTGCTGCATCTCCACACCGATCAACGCGGCGCCACGATTCGTGGTGCGAAAGACCGCCGGCGTGGTGGTCACCACAGCGGTATCGATCGGCATCACGTCGGGCTGAAGCACCGCGTTGACGGAGTCAGGCAGGGCACGCATGCCGGGCGCCGGGGCACCAGCGGAGGCGACGGCTACAGCAGCCGCGGGATCCGCGACAGCAGGGGTGGTGCTGGCAGAGTCTGTTACCGCGGTCTTGCTTCCGGGCGCCGGCAGAGGCGACGGGAAGAGGATCGGCGTCAGAATCAGGACCGCCGCCATCAGGACGACAGCGAGGACGATGCGACGTGGTTCCATGGATCGGTATAGGGGAGCGCTCAGGGCACCGGATCGAATCCGCCGGGCCGGAACGGATGACACCGCCCGATTCGGCGCAGCGCCAGCCATCCTCCGCGTAACGCACCGTGACGCTCCAGCGCCTCGATGGCATACGCGGAACACGAAGGATAATAGCGGCAGGCGCCCCCAAAGATGGGGGACAGCGTGAGCTGATACCCGCGCACTACGAGAATGAAGAGCTTCGCAATCACGGCAGGAACGCTCGAGTTACCGCACGATCTTCCGCACGGCCTGCAACACTTCGGCCCGAAGCGTCTCGAAGTCTCTGGCGTAGGCCACAGGAAGCACCTTGAACACCAGGTCCATGGGTGCGAGATCGGGAAGCACGTCGAGGCGGGTGAGTTCGCGGAGCCGGCGCTTCAGGCGGTTCCGCTCGACACCCGAGTGCTTGTACTTGGGCACCACGAAGCCAACGCGTGGAACGCCAAGAAGGGAAGACAGAGCTCGCACGTCCAATGAGGCGGTGCGCACTCGCTTCCCTTCGTGTCGTACCCGCTCGAGATCAGACCCGCGCGTCAGTCGCTGCGCGCGCGGGAACGACCGGGAATCAGGCGCCGGTATACTTCGACGGGATCTGGACGGTCAACACCTTGCGTCCCTTGCGGCGACGGCGGGCGAGCACCTCACGGCCCCACTTCGTCTCCATACGCGCACGGAAACCGTGCTTGCGGACTCGCTTGGTATTGCGCGGATTGTATGTCGGCTTGCCCATAGTAATGCTCGAGGTAACGCGGGATGAATCGCGGCGGTTCGACTTGAGTGTTTCAGCACCCGCACCACCCACGCGACCTGATATCCGCGGTGTGGTAGAGCCCTGACCTAGCCGTACAAATTACTCGCGCGACTGGCTTGAGGTCAACCCCGCCAAGTACACCTGCGGCAATGATTTGCCCTGTTCCGCCAAATCCGCGCGAGGACTTGCTTGCGCTCACGAATGCGAGGCTGGTGTCACATCACTGACGCGATTGACTTATCCACACACGAGCGTAAGCTTCGCCCCCCCGCCTGATTCTCGTGCGAGTATCCCCCTTGGCGGGGACCGCCCGAACCCCGACCTCTTGTCATGTCCCTTACGCCTGCCGAAACCTGGGATCGCCTGCGCCAACGCGCACGGCAGCTCCTCCCGGAGCAGACGTACCGCACCTGGCTCGAGCCCACCGACGCCCTCGGCGTTGAAGGCGACACCCTGCTCGTCGGCGCCCCAGACCAGTTCTCTGCAGACTGGAACGAGTCCAAACACGCCGATCTGCTGACCAGCTTTGCGCCCGTCGCCCTCGGTCACCCACTGAAAGTGCGCTTCAAAGTGGCCGAAGAGCGCTTGGGTCGGGTGCAGATGGACATGTTCGTGCAGCCGATTCCAGCCCCTGTTGTTGCGCCACTAACAACACATCAACAGCGCTTATCAGCGCCACTGAACCCACGCTATACGTTCGACCAATTCGTCATCGGCAAATCGAACGACGTCGCCGCTGCTGCCGCCCAAGCCGCCGCCCAGGCGCCCGGGAAGGTCTACAACCCGCTCTTCATCTATGGAGAAACGGGGCTGGGTAAGACGCACCTCATGCAAGGCATCGCCCACGAGCTGCTCAAACGCACCCCCACACTGCGCCTCGCCTTCGTGGGGACTGAGCAGTTCACCAATGAGTTCGTCAACGCAATCCAGACCGGACAAATGGGCGATTTCCGTCGGCGCTTCCGGGAAATCGACCTGCTGCTGGTCGACGACGTCCAGTTCCTGAAGGGGAAAGAATCCACCCAGGAAGAATTCTTTCACACCTTCAACGCCATCTACGAAGCCGGTCGTCAGATCGTCCTCACCTCCGATAGACCCCCCAAGGAAATCCCGGGACTCGAGTCCCGACTGGTCTCCCGCTTCGAGTGGGGCATGGTGGCCAATGTCGATGCCCCCGATCTCGAGCACCGGATCGCGATCCTCCGCAAGAAGGCCAGCCTCGACCACCTCGAGCTCACCATTCCCGACGAGGTCATCGAGTTTATCGCCCAACATGTGAAATCGTCGGTGCGCGAACTGGAAGGGTCGATCATCAAGCTCCTGGCCTACGCCTCGCTCAAGCACCGCGAGATCTCCATCGAGCTCGCCCGCGAGGCGCTTCGCGACAAACTCAGGAACGCCACGACCTCGGATTTCCCCGACATCCCACCCACCACGATCACCGTGGCCACCATTCAACAGGTGGTCTCGCGCGAGTGGGGCGTCACTCCAGACGGGCTGCGCTCCAAAACCCGCACCAAGCAGCTCACCACCCCACGTCAGGTCTCCATGTACCTGTGTCGGGAGCTGCTGGCCCTCCAGCTGGTCGAAATCGGCAACGCGTTCGGCGGACGCGATCACTCCACGGTGATCCATTCGCTCGACCGGGTCGCTGAAGATATGGGCGGAGAACCTGGTTTCGCCGACCGGGTGTTGAAGGTCCGAGGCATGTTGGAAACACTCCGATCCACTGGACAACTGGGCACCTAACTCCCCAATCATCCACATCGCCGCGCATCTTTCCCCCCATCCGCGGGTCCCGATGTGCAGCAATGCGGAGAAAAAGCACGACTCGACATGGAATGCACATGATACGGCATGGCGGAAGTGCTTTGACAGATGTAGCTTGCGGCGTTTGTAGACAAGCCCACACACCCTGCTGCTACTACCAGTTTTTTCTCTACGACCTCTTTTAACAGCAGTCCTTCCACACAACGGGCATGCGCTTCACGATCTCGCGCGAGAAACTCCAAGAAGGACTCGCGGCGGTAACCGCCGCTGTACCGGCCAAGACCACCTTGCCGGTCCTGTCAAACCTGCTCGTCGAAACTACCGAGCGCGGAATTCGTTTCTCCGCGACCGACCTCGACATCGCCGTCAGCACGGAAGTCAGTGCCGACGTCCAAACGCCAGGGGCGATCACGATTCCCGCCAAGAAATTGAGCGAGATTGCGCGCGAGCTGCCGCCATCACCCGTCAAGATTTCGGCCAGCGGCGAACAGCGTGTCACCATCGAATGCGGACGATCCAAGTTCAAGCTGCTTGGATTGCCGCGCGATGAATTTCCGACGTTCCCCACCGTGCGCTTCAATGATTCGTGGCGCGTGAAATCGGGCGAACTTCAGAAGCTCATTTCGCATGTGGCGTTCGCGGTGAGCACCGAAGAGTCGCGACCCATTCTCAATGGTGTACTCTGGGAGCTGCGCGAAGATCGCATGCGCATGGTAGCCACCAATGGGCACCGTCTATCAAAGATGGAATTACCGGTCGAAGCGAGCAGCGCGCCCCCGGGTGACTTGATCGTGCCACCCAAGGCGCTCGAGCAGATCAAGCGACTGTTCCCCGCCGAGGAAGAACTCGAAATCGCGCGCGGTGAAAATCATCTCGGTTTCCGTTCGCCGTTCACGTCGGTATTTACGCGCCTGGTCGAAGGCCCGTATCCGAATTACGAACAGGTCATTCCGAAGGACAACGATCGCTTCTGTCTCTGCGACAAGGCAGCGCTCACGAGTGCGCTCAAACGCATGAGCGTGATTGCGTCCGATCAGACGCATCGGATCAAAATGTCGTTCAATACCGGTATGCTGAAGTTCAGTGTGACCACGCCCGACCTGGGCGAAGCCTCCGATGAACTGCCGGTGAATTACAATGGTGATCAGCTCGATATTGGTTTCAACGCCACATATCTGCTCGAGATCCTCCGCTATATGCCCACTGAGCAGGTGCGCCTGACGTTCAAGGCACCGGAACGCGCGGCCACGATCGAGCCCGAAGGGTGGGATGATCCGGCCAAGTACCTCTGTCTGGTCATGCCGCTGCGCTTGATGGATTGAGCGGAACGCCGTAACTGCCGCTCAGCGTCTACGTTCCGCCCGGATCTCTACTTGTTGCAGCACCTGCTGCGAACGCGGAGATCCGGGCGGAATGCGTTCCACGACTTGCAAGGCCAGTGTACTTGTACCGCTCAGCTTCTCCAGAATACCCGTGAGCGCGGCGATCTCCAGGCGTTGCGACCCTGACCCTGTGCCGGCAACTTCGAAGGCGCGAAACGCGGCGCCGCCTTTCCCTTCAAGTGCAGTACGGAGCTCGCGAGTCACGATCAACGTTTCACGCGACATCGTGGTCAACGTGGAGCGCGTCGTCGTATACACGGTGAGGGGCACGCCGTTGCGACAGACCAATGTGACAGTACTATCGCGCCACTGACTTCCCTCCACCACACCATCGGGAATACGCACCATCAGCTCACGTGCCAGCTGCATGGCGCTCACTTCAGGTCGGTCGCACTCGTTTGCCAATGGCGGACGGCTGACGACACGCAGAATGGTGCTGTCACTCAGCGCATCGATTAACAAAGATGATGACGGTCTGATCGAGGTCGCGGCTGTCACGGAACGTGGTGCTGAGCTCTCCGCGATACTGCTGCGTATGGTGAACGAATCCACCTGTCCCGATCCACGCAGGGCGCCACTAATCATTCGATCAAACGACATCGAGACCAACGCTCGCGTGTCAATGCGTTGTTCATCAGAAATACCTTTCGGCAACGCGCTGCCGCTGACGGTAAGGCGCGTGATGGCCGAGATGGTCCAAGCGGTACGTCGCTGAGTTCGCGGCAGCATCACGCGATTGCTCAGCACCGGCGCAGCTGTGGACACCACTGACAAAGGTGTAGGCGCCGCTGCCGGCGCCACGGGTGGCGGTGCCGCTGGTGCGCAGGCCAGGATCAGTATGGAGCCAGCCACGCACCATACAGCCGAATGGACACGGCATTTCATCGGTTCGTTTCCACGTGCCACTCCACTGGGATCCCGAGATCTCATGGAAAGTCGCCGGCCTATAAGCCGGGTTCTGTCAGTGCTGACATACGCAAGCGCACACCAACACCGGACGGTCATTCCTCTCGGCGTGCAGTCACCCACACGCTCCAGCAGCCTACCCGCGGCTCGACGTCTTGCGACGTCCTTGCGAGACGGATCATCTCTCGCCGCTTATTTGGCCTTGCTCCGACTGGGGTTTACCGAGCCACCTTCGTTACCGAAGGCGCGGTGGGCTCTTACCCCACCCTTTCACCCTTACCGCAACATCGGTTGCCCGATGAGACGGCGGTTTGCTTTCTGTTGCACTGTCCGTCGCACGAAGCTCACGCCGCATGCGCCCAGGCGTTACCTGGCAGTCTACCCTGTGGAGCCCGGACTTTCCTCGGTGCCTGAACTTCCGTCCAGACATCGCGACCATCCGGCCGGCGACCGATCCATGAGTAGCCGGAATATAACCGGCCCGCGCTCCTGCTTGTATGGTGATGCGGTTGTATCGCCGCCGACTACATCCTATCGCCACACAGTGACGGCATGATGACGACACCGCGGTAGCCTGTCGTCGTGATTGGCCCGCTGCGCTCGCAGTGTCGGTCCGGGGAATGAACACGCTTCACGAGTGAGGCACGTATGACAGCTCCGTCAAGATCGTCGTCGGCATTGCAGGCTCGTACCACAGTCTATCCGATCACGTCCGGACAGTCGGCCCCGGTGCCAACCAACGGCGACGCGCGCTCGCAGTCGATCGTGACGTTTCTCACGCCAGCGGAGCGGCAACGGGTGGACGCACTGGGGCAGGGGAGCTACACGACCGTACACCGCGAAAGTCTTGACGATATGCTGCGTGATCTTCGTACGCAGCCAGTGTCTGCCATCCTCGTGTCGGTGTCGCGCTATCAGCAGCATCACGCCACCCAGGTGGCGCGGATGGTGCGCGAGTTTCCGCGCGTGCCAGCGGTGGCGCTGCTTACCGGCAACGAAGCGCGCACCACGCAATCGTTACTCGCGTTGGGGCAGCAAGGAGTGCAGACGCTGGTGGACGCGCGCGACCCGGCCGGATGGCGTGACCTTCGACAGTTCGTACATCGGGAAGTGACGACCACGATTGAGGCGGTGGCCATTCGCCGTATTCGCGCTGATCTGCTTGGCGCCAACGACGATTGCCTGCGCTTTTTCGACGAATTGTTCCTCGCGCCGCGGGCGCTTACGACAGTCCGCCAGCTGGCACGGCGGTTGGGGGTGGTACCCACCACCTTTATGAGTCGATTCTTTCGGGCCGGTATTCCCGCACCCAAGAAGTATCTTGCGACCGCGCGGTTGGTGCGTGCGGCGCGACTGCTCGAGAACCCTGGCTACAGTCTTACCCAGGTCGCGTTTCTGCTCGAGTACTCGTCACCGCAAAGTTTCTCGCGGCATGTGATGCACTCACTCCAATGTGGTGCCGCCAAGTTCCGCACGACCTACAGCGGCGAGGCTATGCTCGACCACATGCGGCAGCGACTTATTTTACCATATCAGCAACAACTCATCGCGTTCGTGCCCGTAGAGGTCACACCGCAGTGGATGTCCCGGCCGGTGTTGGTGGCAACCCCTGGGTCTGAGCTGGCGGGATCAGCGGTAGCAGATCGGTCGCGGTGACCAGGCTGATCACCTTGAGCCCGGCGGCTTCGAGGGCGTCGCGGCCCCCTTCCTGACGATCAACCAAAGCCAACACGCCCACGATGTCACCGCCGGCGGCTCGAATGGCCTCGACCGCCTTGAGGGCCGAGCCGCCCGTGGTGATCACGTCTTCCACGACCACGACCTTGTCGCCGGCTTGGAACGGGCCTTCGATCAACTTACCGGTGCCGTGCTGTTTCGCTTCTTTGCGGACAGTAAAGGACCGAACCATTCCCCCCGTGCCGGCTTCCGCTTCGAGGGCGGAGGCGTGGGCGATGGCGTAGGATATGGGATCGGCACCCAAGGTCAGCCCTCCAACCGAGTCCACCGGCCAGCCGCTGTGGCGGAGGGCGGCGAGGGCCTCACGCCCGATGAGCATTTGCCCTTCAGGGCTCATCGTGGTGAGGCGGCAGTCAACGTAGAGCGTTGAACGGCGGCCTGAGGCCAGCACAAAGTCGCCCCGCTTGGCCGATCGCTCGGCGAGCAGGGCGGTTAGTTGCGTCGAAATAAGCCCTTCATTTTGCCGAAGAGTCCGCTCTTGTCCTCGCCGTCCGACACGGAGCCAGCGGTATCGCTGGTCGGGCTACCTCCGCTGGACAGCGTCGTCTGCGCGGCCTCCGTGAAGGCGTCCGAAAAATCTTTGACCGACGGGTACCGATCACCGGGCTGCTTGGAGAGCGCCTTCATGACGACGTTCTCGACGGCAACCGGGAAGGCCAGATTGGGCTTGGCCTTGTTGAGCGACACCGGGGACTGCGTGAGGAGCTGGGAAAACAGTTCGCGAGGCGACTTGCCGGTGAACGGCAGCGTTCCGGTGAGCAGGAAGTACGCGATGGTGGCCAGTGAGTACTGATCGGCCGCAGGACCGACGAGCTCGCCTGACAACGCTTCCGGGGCCACATACATAAGCGTGCCGACGAAGAAGCCGGCGCGCGTGAGGCGCTGATCGGGGGTGGCGTCGGTATCGGCCGCGATGCCGAAGTCCAGCACTTTCACATGATGGGTCGCCGGATCGTATACCAGGTTTTCCGGCTTCAGGTCGCGGTGCACGATGCCAACATCATGCGCGGCCTGCACGGCGCCACAGATCTGCGACATGATGTCGCCCACTTCCTTCGAGGGGAGCGGTCCGGACTTTTCCGCGTACTTATCGAGGATGTCTCCCGAGGCCCATTCGATGGCGAGGTAGTAGCGATCGTTCTCGGACTGCCCGTAGTCTAGGGTGCGGACGATGTTCGGGTGTTCTATTCGTGCGCCGTACTGCGCTTCGCGGAGAAATCGCGCGACAGCAGTGGCGTCCTGCTGCAACTTTTCGCGCAGCACCTTCAGGGCAACGGTACCGTGCTGGGCATGATCGGCGCGAAACACGGTGGCGGTACCACCTTCGCCGATCTTGGCCTGCAGCGTGTAGCCTGCCAGCGTTGTTCCAACTAGCGTGTCTATGGTCACGGGGCGAACGTAACGTGGTCGTGCGGTACCAGCAAGACGCATCCGCTCATAATGTGTTATCCGTGACGCATTCGTCAGATCGACACGGCTTCGCAGGTGATCAGCAACCACGGCGGACACGCGGTGTCTGCACGGACGGTAAAATGCATTTCGTGAACTCACGCGCCCTGCTTGTTCGAATTCGCGCCATGGCGACGGCCACGCTGGCGACGGCCACGCTGGCGACGGCCATAATGTCTGCCTGTTCCGGGAAGCGACCGGCAGTCGGACCGGGCTCAGCTATTCCAACCCCCAGACCCGGCGGTGGAGCAGGTGCCGCTGGTGGTGCGGTGGTGCCCGGCTCTCCCGCCGACATGCAGCGCTTGTACCGCAGTATGGGCCTGGTCGCTGGCACTGGGGCGATCCCATTCGTGTCGTCCGTGTCATTCCTGCGGTCTCCCACCCCCGACAGCACGCTCACCCTGGTCGCCCTCAGCCTGCCATCGCGCGTGCTGGGCTTTACGCGCCAAGGCGAGCGATACGCCGCGAGCTACCTGGCGCGTCTCGAAGTGCGACAGGGCTCCACGGTGGTGAAGCTCATTGAAGCCACCGAAAAAGTCTTGGTCCCCACGTTCCGCGAAACGTCGCGGACCGACGAGAGCATCATCTGGCAACAGTTCCTCAAGCTGGCCCCCGGTCGCTACAGCGTCGCGCTCAGCATCAAGGATGAGTCGAGTATCCGCATCGCGTCCGAAGAGGTGCAACTCGAGGTGCCGCGCCTTTCGCCCGACATGTTCGGGTCGCCACTGCCGGTGTACGAAGCCATTCCACGAAGCACGGCGGACTCGCTTCCGCGCCTGCTCGCTCGTCCTCGCGCCACGGTGGTGTTCGGACAGGACTCTGTGCTTCCGCTGTATCTCGATGCGGTCGGTGCCTCGGCGCCGACCCGTGCCCATGTACGTATTTTGGGCGATGGCGACACACGATTATTCGATGCCGATATCGAATTGCCGGCGCGTGGTGACGGACATAGCACCACGTACGGTGTGCCCGTCGCCAAAATGGGCATTGGTATCAACACCGTGCTGGTGAGTGTGCCGGGACGCGCCGACACGGCGCGGGCCCGGGTGCTCGTGAGCCTTGGCGATGATCTGCCGATCGCCTCGTTCGACGAGATGTTCGCGTACCTGCGCTACTTCACCACGGCCGACCGACTGAAGACGTTGCGCGACGCGACGCCGGCCTTTCGCCCCGAGGCGTGGGCCTCGTTTCTCAAGGCCACCGATCCGATTCCGGGCACGCCAGAGAACGAAGGACTGCGCGATTATTTCGCGCGCATTCGTGTGGCCAACATTCGCTTCCGCGACGACGGCCCGGTGGGCTGGCAGAGCGATCGCGGCACGGCCTTCGTGGCCGTTGGCGATCCCGATAACATCGTCGATACCGGCATGACTAATCCGAATGCGCGTGTGCGTCAGCAGATCTGGGAGTACCGCGAACTGCGCGTGCAGATCGTGTTCGTGGATCAGTCCGGCTTTGGCCGCTGGCGTCTGTCCACGCAGGGACGTGTGGAACTCGATAACGCGATTCGTCGTCGCATGGCGTTGCGGCAGTGAGCGACGTGCAACGTCCCACCGCGCCACGTCTGTTCCTGATCGATGGCTATGCCCTGATCTATCGCGCATTTTTTGCCCTGATGACGCGCCCACTCACGACGAGTCACGGCGAAAACACCTCGGCCGCCTGGGGCATCGCGACGTTCCTCAAGCGACTCTTGGTGACGCACAAGCCGGAGTTGCTGGGCTGGGTGCACGACTCGGGTGCGACCTTTCGCGACGACCTCTATCCCGACTACAAGGCCACGCGCGAGAAGCTTACTGACGAGTTGCAGGCGGACTTCGATCGCGGGCTCGAGCGCATCAATCAGCTGCTCGCCGCTTATAGCATTCCGGTGCTCGCGGTACCCGGCTTCGAAGCCGACGATGTGATCGGCACGCTCGCGCGCAAAGGGGTCGACGCCGGCTACAACGTCGTGATTGTCTCCGGCGACAAGGATTTCCAGCAACTCGTGCGCCCCGGCGTGTGGTTGCTCAATCCCGGTCGTGGTGGTCCGGCCAGTGTGGAAGAGCAGTGGGTGGGCATTGAGAATGCCAACGACCGTCTCGGTGTGCCGCCCGATCGTGTGATCGACTATCTCGCGTTGGTGGGTGATTCGTCGGACAACGTGCCCGGCGTAAAGGGCATCGGCGAAAAAGGGGCGCAGGAGCTCATCGCGCAGTTCGGTCCGCTCGAAGAGATCATCGCGCACGTGCACGAGATCACGAAGAAGCGGCCGCGGGAAGCGTTGCTGGCGCAGGAAGCGGAAGCGCGTCTGTCCAAACAGCTGGTCACGATTCATCAGGACGTGCCGATCGCACTCGATCCGTCCACGTTGCAGATGAGTGCACCAGATACACAGGCCTTGCGTCATCTGTATCTCGAGCTCGAATTCACGTCGCTGTTGAAGGACTTGGGTGGCACCACGCCGAGCGCCGTGGTGCCAAGCGCCGTGGTGCCAAGAGTGGCTGCGTCGCCATTTCCGCTGGTGCCGCGCCCGGCGGAGTTGTCGTTCGACACAGATGTGGCCGAGCGTGCGCCGTCGTATGCTCACCGTCCAGCCGCCCTGGCGATGACCATGGGCGCGAGCGGCGTGCCGGTGTTGGCCGACGCGCGCTATGTCACCGTGGACACTGTGCCGGCGCTCGCGTCACTGTTGACGCGCGTGCGCGAGGTCCCCTGCATTGCGTTCGATACCGAGACGGTGCCGGAACCTGGCGCACCGGCTACGATCGATGCCATGCGCGCTACGCTCGTGGGCTTGTCCATCGCGGTCGCTCCCGGCGAGGCCTACTACCTGCCATTCGCGCATCGCCATGACGACGGGGGCGGCAATCTCGCGTTGTTGTCGGGCGATGCCGGTATCGCCGGACGACGGTTGAACGCGGGGGTCGAGCTACCGGTGAATCTGCCGGCCTTCGACAGTGAGGCGATAGCGCCGTTGCGCGCGATGCTGGAAGATCCGAGCGTGAAGAAGCTGGCGCAGAATGCAAAGTATGACGTGCTGGTGTTACGTGGCGCCGGTGTGCGATTGGCCGGGCTCGAGTTCGATACGATGTTGGCGAGTTATGTGCTCGATCCGGGCCGCCGTTCGCACGGACTCGACTTGCTGGCGCTCGAATTTCTCGGCCACACCATGACGGCGTACGAGCAGCTGTGTGGCAAGGGGCGTAATCAGCTGCCGTTTGATGTGGTACCTGTGGACGCGGCGCGCGACTACTCGTGCGAGGACGTCGACATCACGATGCGGTTGCGTGGAACGCTCGAGCCGATGTTGGGCACACACGGGATGTCGGAGCTGTTGCGCAACGTGGAAGTGCCCCTGGTTGAAGTGCTGGCCGATATGGAGTGGGACGGCATCGCCATCGACCTCACATGGTTCGAATCGCTGAAGACGCGATTCAAGAGTGAACGCGAGCGCGTGGAGCAACTGATCTACGCGGAGGCGGGTCAGGAGTTCAACATCAATTCCAATCCGCAGTTGCGCGTGATCTTGTTTGACAAGCTTGGCCTGCCGGTGAAGAAGAAGACGGCCACCGGGCCCAGCACCGATGCGAGTGTGTTGCAGGAGCTGGCCGAGGAAGGGCACACACTGCCCACGCTGCTCATGGAATATCGCGAGATCTTCAAGCTGGAAGGCACGTATATCGACGCGTTGCCGAAGCTGGTGCATCCGCGCGATCACCGATTGCACACGTCGTTCAATCAGACAGTGGCGGCGACAGGGCGCTTGTCGAGCACCGACCCGAACCTGCAGAACATTCCGAACCGTCGTGAACTGGGGCGTGAGATCCGTCGTGGTTTCGTGCCGCAGCCGGGATGGCGGTTGCTCAGTGCCGATTACTCACAGATCGAACTGCGCTTGTTGGCGCATTTGTCCGGTGACCCGGCGTTCGTGACAGCGTTCAAGGCGGGCGGTGACATTCACCGGCAAACGGCGGCGATCATTTTCGGCGTGGAGCTGGCCGATGTGACCAGCGAGATGCGTGCCCGGGCGAAGACGATCAACTTCGCGACGATCTATGGACAGGGAGCGCATGCCTTGTCCCGTCAGCTCAAGTTGCCGCATGCTGAAGCGAAGGCGTTCATCGACACGTATTTCGAGCGGTTCGCGGGGGTCAAGGCGTTTCTCGATCGCTGTGTGGTGGAGGCCAAAGCCAAGGGGTATGTGGAGACGTTGTTCCATCGTCGACGCTATATCCCGGAACTCAAGGAGCGGAACCACAACATGCGTGCCTTCGGCGAGCGGGTGGCGGCGAATGCCCCGATCCAAGGCTCGGCGGCTGACCTGATCAAGATCGCGATGATCCGGGTACACCGGGCGCTGACGAGCGAGGGGCTGGCGTCGCGCATGCTGCTCCAGGTGCACGACGAACTGATCTTCGAGCTGCCGGCCAGCGAGCAGGCCGTGCTCTCGGCGCTCGTGAAGCGCGAGATGGAGTCGGCGGCAACGCTCGATGTCCCGTTGCTGGTGGAGATGGGAGTTGGCGATGACTGGGTGGCCGCTAAGTCGTGACGGCGCTGAAACGTGCCGCTTTTCTCGTATACCGGGGTTGCACTTTGCATGAACTGATGGGCGCTGCGAGAGTCGTTTTCATGTCATGAACCGTGATCAATATCCATAAGTGATTTTCTAGTAATGGGTTACGGTTTTTCGGCAGGCGCAGCACGTATTTTGCTTGGGACTATCGGGCATAGCCGCATCGCGGCCAGTGCGCTCCACCGCCACTGCGCCTCATCGCCTGAACCCGGGATGACGATGTTCCGGCCCGACCCCGAGGAAGCCCTATGCGACCGTCCCGTTCCCGGCAGGGATTTACACTGATTGAGCTGCTGGTTGTCGTTGTCGTGCTCGGGATTCTTGCTGCGCTGGCGATCCCCAAGTTCCAGAACACGAAGGGCAGGACGTACGCCGCGGCGCTGAAGAGTGATTTGAAGAATGTCGCGTCGATGCAGGAGGACTACTTTTATCACAACGAGACATACGCCAGCAGCGTCGAGGCGCTGAGCTTCGCCAGCACCGAAGGCGTGACCATTCATATTGCCGAGGCGGACGGTCGGGGTTGGTCTGCCACGTCCACCCATCCCGCTGCCTTTCCGCTTACCTGTGCGGTGTTTTATGGCCAAGCGGCTCCGGTTGGTATGGCCACGGTTGAAGGCGTGGTACACTGTCAGTAGGTGCCTCTACAGCGCCATCACACGAGCACATTAAGATCAGTTAGGAGTTGTGAACGTTTTTGAATTCTCTATCGCGACCGAGCCCGACCCGCAGCGGCGAGCCGCCCGCATGCGCGATGTCACCTTCGCGTCCGGTGCGCGGGAGTTCCGGAAACGCCGAGAGGGGATGATTTACGCGATGGACGGCGGGCTGTGGTTGCACCGGCACGTCTGGCTTGGCCGCCCCATGGTGCACTTCGTGAGCACCGACCGGGCGCGGTTGCTGGCGTACGGCGAAGCGGTGGGGATTCCCGCGAGCCGCCTGCAGTACAAGCCGCTGCGCGATCCGCGCACCGGCGTGCGTCGCGAGGCCTGGCACTGGGATCTTGGTGGTCCTGTGTATCCCCCGGTGGACGAGCGGCTGCTGAGTGAGTAGCTCGCCGGTCGCGCCTTCGAGCCCGGACTTCAACGGGGATACGAACCGCCGGTTTCCATTCTTATCCCCAGCGCTCAGCGCTCCGCCGCGAGCCGTTCCAGCGCGAAGGCGTCCTGCCGGATGGCATCGGCCTCGGCCAATAGCGTCCCCTGCAGGAGCGGGTCGCGCCGGAACGCGAAGTAGGCCCGGGCCCGGTCTCGGGCGCGACGGGTGCGGTCTCCGTACCGGAGGTCGCTACTGGCCGACGGCACCAGGCTCAGGAAGAAGGCGAGGGCCCACCATCCGCCGGTCAGGGACGCCACGAGGGCGGTTTGCACGACATACGCCGCCAGCACGAGCAGCAAACCGACCACCAGCGTCCGCATGGCTGGTTCGTCGAGGGCCTGCACATTGCGCAGGGCCAGTCGGCGGGCGAGCTGGATCGGCACGAAGTGGGTGATACGCCCCCAGAGGCCGATGGGGGCCGCGATCATGGCCAGCATCGCCTCGCGGATCGCGAAGCGCATGCCGGCGTATGCGTCCGCACTGATCGCCAGATCGTGTGGGTCGATGCCCTGGTCACCGAGGCGTGCGCGGAACGCGCGGACGCGCGCTTCAAAGCCATCGATTCGCGCCTGCAACTCGGCATCGTCGCGCGCGCGCAGCGTGCCATGCACGCGGTCGAGGCGCCGCAACAGCTCGAGGACACGGCCCAGCGCCGGTGTGCCCTCCGCCACCGATGGCGTCGGTTCGAACAGCGCACTTAGCGTCCCTCCCACCCGTTGCAGGCGCTCGGCGTTTTCCGGTGAATCGAAGTTCAATGTCACCGCAGCGAGACGTGCGGCGACCAGCTGCGTGAGCGTCGCTACCGACACGCCGGCGTCCATCAACGGGTCTACGTGGATCGGGTCGCCGACCTGCATCAATACGCGCGAACGCGGAGCTTCCTTGCGCTCGAAGAGCAGGCCGATCGGGACGATGCGTACGCCGCGCACGCCGTGCTCCGCATACGCCTGCAGCGTCATGCGGGCCAGTCCGGTGCGCAGCGGTGCAAGTTGGGGCAGATCGTGACTCTTGCCCTCGGGGAAGATCACGATGGCGCCCTGTTCGGCGAGCGCCTGGGCCACCGCTTCGAATGAGGACGCGTTCCGTTCGGCATGCCGCTCGGCGTCGGTCGCGGCCGGTGTGCCGGATTTGCTTTCGTCGCTGGCGCGTCGCAGCGGTACCACGCCGACTGTCTGCAGAAATCTGGTGGCGAGCGGATTGGCGAAGATCGTCGCTTTGGCGGTGAAGCGCACACGTCGAGGCACCGTGTAGCCCACCACCAACGCATCGATCAGCGCGTTGGGATGGTTGACCGCGAGGAACACCGGTCCGCTTTTCGGCACCCGCTCGATCCCCTCGGTGAGGATCGAGCGATAGTACCAATGCAGCGCGACCCCGACGACGGGCTTCAGCAGTTCGTAGAGCATCAGTGATGCATCAGTCACGCCTGTGCGTGATGCATCACGCGTGCGCTACACCGCACGAAGATTCACGTCGGCGTCGCGCGCGGCGCGCTCGCCTTCCTGCACGTTGACCTTGGCCAGAATGGCGCCGCCGATCACGAAGAAGGCGATCACCCAGAGAATGGCGCCGCGGCTGCTGCCCGTCTGCCCGATGGCGATCGCAAACACCAGCGGACCCAGAATGCCGCCGAACTTCTCGAACACGGAGTAGAAGCCGAAGAACTCGCCGCTCTTATGTTTCGGTACCATGCTGGCGAACAGCGACCGGCTGAGGGCCTGCGTGCCGCCCTGCACGAGCCCCACGAGTACGGCGAGAATGTAGAACTCGCGTTCGGTGTGAATGCCGTAGGCATACATGCAGATGCCGGTATAGACCACCAGCCCGAGGAAGATCGAGCGTTTTGCCCCGAGCTTGCCGGCCAGCGTGCCGAAGGCGAACGCGAACGGAATGCCGACGAATTGCACGAGCAGAATGGCTTTGATCAAGGCAGGCCGCGCGATGCCGATTTCCGTGCCGAAGGCGGTCGCCATCTTGATGATCGTTTGAATGCCGTCGTTGTAGATCGTGAACGCGAGCATGGCAAGGAACGCCTGCTTGTAGTGGCGCATCTCGCGCAGCGTTTCACCAAGTCGGGAGAAGGCGACCGTAAACGGGTTCGCGGTTGATCCCTCATCGGACTCGACCGTTCGTGGCGGTTCCGGGACGGTGCGCAGCACGGGGATCGAGAAGAGCAGCCACCACACGCCGACCGACACGAACGCGAGTCGCGCCGGCAACGTGGCCTGATTCGCCGTGATGCCGTCGCCGCTGGGCAGTCCCAGCAGCCCCGGATTGCTGATCCACGCCAGATTGATGGCCAGGAGCAGTCCACCGCCGATATACCCAATGGCGTAGGCCGCGGTGGAGACACGATCGATCTCCTCCTCGGTGGCGATGTGCGGCAGCAGCGCCTCATAGAACGTCATGCTGCCGGTGGCGCCGGCGATCGAGAGGATGAACAGCGCGGAAGCGAAGAGCAGTTCGCCGCGGTCGATGAAGAACATGCCGGCGGTGGCCACCACACCGATCAGCATGAACGCGAACAGGAAGCGTTTCTTGGCGGCCTTGAAGTCGGCGACGGCCCCGAGAATCGGGGCCAGTAGCGCGATCACGATGGCCGCGACGGTGTTGGCGTAGCCCAGCGATTGGGTGGCGGCTTCAGGCGTACGATCAGCGCCCGCCACTTGAATGAAGTAGATCGGGAACACCGCGGTGGTGATCACGGTCTGCATGGAGGACACGGCCCAGTCGTACATTGCCCAGGCACGCAACTCGGATCGATGCAGGCCGAGTGCGTTCAACAATCCCTTGCGGGATTCCGTGCGGGCATCAGCCATGAGCAGTCTTGGTCAGGAGTCTCGAAATGGGCAGTACTCTGCGGCAGATTATAGTCCGTGCTTACACCCACGCTGTCCAGTACGCCGCATGACGTATCTCCATCTCTCCCCACTGAACAGCCTCTTTGACCCGCTGCGACCCGTGCGTGTTATCGCGGCGGGTGTGGGGTTGTTGACGCTGGTCGCGTGCGAGAACCGCCCGTCCACGTCGAACCCTGATTCGACAGCAACCGCAGGGGGTCCCCGCACGGCGGACCGCGTCGCCACATCGGTCTCGAGCAACGGGTGGGAGGCCGGTGCCGACGCGTTTGTGGTGCTTCCCACGGTGGACGGCGGTCTGATGGCGGGGTCGGTGTTGCGTCCAGACGGCAGCGAGCTGACGGTCGGGGATACGGCCGGTGTCGCTGTCGCATCGGCCGACGGTCGCATCGAGCTCTTCGCCCGCAGCGGTACCGTGGGCATGGCGCGGCTCACGGTTGAGGCGGCCACCCGCGTGGATGACGGGTGTACCGCGTGGCCCGTCGCGCGTCTCGCGGTGGACGCTGGCGTCACCGTGGTACCATGGACCGCCGCGTTCGTCGTGGGACGCGTCACGGCGATCCCGCTCGATTCGATCGAAGGGCTGGCGCCGCGCGACTCTGCGCGCCTCGCCTCTGATCTCACGCGACTCGCGTCGGGGTTGGCTGATGACACCAGCGGCACCTTTCGCGGACTGCCGTTTGTGGTCTTGCGGGCGTGGCGTACACGTGGGCTCGACACCGCCTTCATCGTGGCCACGCTGGCTCGCCGCGTGAATCAGGAAGATGATCCCAAGGAAGAACGGCTGGTGATCGTCGTCGATGCCGTCGGCGACAACGCCAGGGCGTGGACCGTGGCATGGCACGAACGGGCTGCCGGTCATGAGGAAGATCTGGTGGTGGCCGAGCCCTTGCTCGCCTTCCGGAATGTCGGTGTCCCCGATGTCCGCCTGTTGTTCGGTCGCGATGATGGCGTGGCGCTGGGCGCCGCCGTGTTGACGCGCGGGAAGACGGGGTGGCGGGTGCTCTGGGAGAGCGCGGTCGCGGGCTGCAATTGATGCGGCGCTGAGTGCGAGCCCGGACGCGATGTGCTGGTCGCGACGGAAAATGCAAGGCGTGGAATTCGGTTCGCCCGACGCGTAGAATCCGCAAACATGACCGACACGATCGCTCCCGCCATCGTCGCACGCGTTGCGACGGAACTCTCGTTGAATCCGCAACAGGTTCAGCGCACCCTCGCCCTTTTTGCCGAGGGTGCCACGTTGCCGTTCGTCGCGCGCTACCGCAAAGAGATGACCGGTGGTCTCGACGAGGTGCAGCTGCGCGATGTCCGCGAGCGTGCCGAATATCTCAACGAACTCGAGGATCGCCGCGCGGCGGTACTCAAGAGCATCGACGAACAGGGCAAGCTCGACGACAGGCTCAAGGCGTCGATTCTATCGGCGGATACCAAGCAGGCCCTCGAAGATCTGTACTTGCCGTTCAAGCCCAAGCGTCGCACGCGCGCGATGATTGCGCGTGAACGCGGACTCGGGCCCTTGGCGGAAGGGTTGTGGAACGGATCGCTCGATGATGGCGCCGCACTGGCGACGGCGGTGGCGTATCTGCTCCCCGAACTCGATGGCAAGCCGTCGGAAGTGCCCACCGTCGAGGCGGCGTTGCTGGGCGCGCGCGACATCCTGTCTGAACAGGTCGCCGAAGATGCGCTTATCCGCGGTTGGGTGCGCGAGATCACACGCGCCAAGGGTGTGGTGAAGAGCAGCGTGATGACCGGCAAGGCGAGCGATGAATCGAAGTTCAAGGATTACTTCGAGTACTCGGAATCGTTGGGCACGATTCCCAGCCATCGTATGCTGGCGATCCGTCGCGGCGAGACGGAAGGGGAGTTGATGTGGCGGGTGGAAGCGCCGATCGAAGAGATCAATGCCCGCATGGCGCGCGAAGTGATCGGCAACCGTACGGCGTCGCAGCAGCTGACGCTGGTGGCCACCGATGCCTACAAGCGCCTGCTGTCGCCCGCGATCGAAGTGGAATTGCGCGTCGAGCTTAAGACGCGCGCCGACGATGAAGCCATCACGATCTTCGGTCGCAATCTCGAACAGTTGCTGTTGTCGTCGCCGGCTGGCGAGAAGCGCGTGATCGGTCTCGACCCGGGCTTCCGTACGGGCGTGAAAGTGGCCGTGGTCAGTGCGACGGGTGCGTTGGTGCACACAGACACGTTGTATCTGCACCAGGAAGACCGGTTCGCCGGGGCGATTCGGATGCTACTGCAGCGCTTCACGCCGGAGCTCATCGCGATCGGCAATGGAACGGCCAGCCGCGAAACGGAGAATCTCACCAAGGCCGCCATGCGTGAGCTCGACCCGCCGGTGGGCGGTGAGCGCCCGCAGGTGGTCGTCGTCAATGAGGCGGGGGCGTCGGTGTACTCGGCCTCTGATCTGGCCCGCGCCGAGTTCCCCGAACTCGACGTGTCGCTGCGTGGTGCCGTATCGATTGCCCGTCGATTGCAGGATCCGCTGGCGGAACTGGTGAAGATCGATCCCAAGAGCATCGGAGTCGGCCAGTATCAGCACGATGTCAACCAGTCCCGTCTCAAGCAGCGTCTCGACGATATCGTGGAAAGCTGCGTAAACCGCGTGGGTGTCGAAGTGAATACGGCCTCGGCTGCCCTGCTCGGCTACGTGGCCGGCATCGGTCCGGGGCTCGCCCAGGCCATCGTGGCGCTGCGCGATCAACGGGGCCGTCTCACGTCGCGCGCCGACCTCAAGGACGTCCCGCGTCTCGGCGCCAAGGCGTTCGAACAGGCGGCGGGCTTCCTTCGCGTGCGCGGGGGCGTGCATCCGCTCGATTCAAGCGCCGTGCATCCTGAGCGCTATTTGCTCGTGGAGCGCATGGCCAAGGATCTCAAGGCCGATGTGAGCTCACTGGTGGGTAACGAGGCGCTGGTCGATTCGATCGAGCTCGCCAGGTACGTGAGCGATGATGTCGGTATGCCAACGCTGCGGGACATCGTGGCCGAGCTCAAGAAGCCGGGGCGCGACCCGCGAGCCGCTTTCGAGCCCCCCGCCTTCCGTGACGACATCCAGAAGCCTTCCGATCTGCTGCCGGGCATGGTGCTCGAAGGTGTGGTCACGAACATCGTGGCCTTCGGTGCCTTCGTGGACATCGGCGTCCACCAGGACGGTCTGGTGCACGTGAGTCAGCTGGCCGATCGCTACATCAAGGATCCGAACGACGCCGTGAAGGTCGGGCAAAAGGTGAAAGTCACGGTGCAGGCGATTGATCTGGCCCGTGGACGCATTGCCCTGAGCATGCGCAGCGATGGCGGCAGTGGCGTCGGCAAGCCTCAGGGCGGTGGGGAGCGGGGCGAAGGGGGAACGCGCCGCGACGTGACGGCCAATAGCCGTGGTCCGGCTCGGCCGGCGCCGAGCAAGACGCCGGCCGCCAAACTCTTCGTGCCAACCAAGGGCGCGGTGGCCCCCAACGGGATTCGCTTCAAGTAGCAGCCGTTGGAGAGGTCAGGGTTAGACTTCGCTGGTCATGATTCCTGTCTTGCTTGAGCAGTGCTTTCCGCCGGATGTTCGCGAACGCGGGGAAGCGTACATCGATCCGTTCGTGCTCACCCTTGAGCATGTGGATGCCGTGGCGGCGACCGCCGCGGTGCAGGGCACTCGCCTATATGGCGTGTTCCTGCGCCCGCGACCCGGGCGCCTGCACCTTGGCTGCACCTGCCCGCATGGGCAGGAGCATGGTGCGTGTAAGCATCTGTGGGCGCTGCTTCGCGTGCTGGACGCACAGGGCACGTTGGCGCCGCTGCTCGAGACCGCGGCGTCATCCAGCGCGGAACCGCAGGTCACCTTCGAGCGCCATGCGCTGGCGGTGATGAAGCCGCAGGCGCGGGCGATCGAAACGAAGTCCACTCCCGCACCGGAGTGGCAAACCGCGTTGCGCGACACCAGTGGTCGTCAGCGGTCGGTGTTTACCGAAACGCGCGTCACCAACCGTGCCACGTCGCTCCCGGCTGATCGGCGCATCGTGTATCTCTTGCATCTCACCGAGAGCGCGCAGCATCGTGGCGTGCGTGTCGAGATCACGACGCAGCGCCGCGATCGTGACAGTGTGTGGGAAGAACCGAAGCACTTTCAGTACTCCATCGACGCCTGGTGCAATGCCCCCGATCCGGTCGATCGGCAGCTCGCCGAAATGCTGCTCGGCAGCTCGGATGCACAGGGCATTGCCACCATGCCCACTGGCGGGTTCATCGTTCGCCCGCGGGCGTATCACACCACCCTACGCATGATCTGTGACACGGGCCGCGCGCGGTTGCGCAGCAACCGTCCGTCGCTCGACGCCCGCATGATCTCGTGGGACGACGCGACGCCGTGGCATGTCGCCATGCGGCTCGATCGGCCCACGCCCGACCAGTACCAGTTGGTGGGCGAGTTGTTGCGCGACGACACCGTGCGTCCCCTCAGCGATGCGAACTGGATTCACGAGTCAGGACTCGTGCTGTTCGGCACAATGCTGTCGCGCCTCGACAGTGATCAGGTGTGGCCGCTGGTACAGAAGCTGTGGACCGCGGGCGAGTTCGAACTGGGCGATGATCCGTCGGCGTTTCTGGCCGAGTACCATGCGCTGCCCAACATGCCGCGCTTGTCGTTGCCCGCCGGCGAAATGCACATCGAGAGCGATGCGGCGCCCGTTCCCATGGTGCGGGTGACGAATGGCGTCGGCTCGTGGCGCACGTCGCCGTCGTGGCTCACGCTGCGTTTCCGGTACGGCTCGGAGTTCGTGGACGCGGCGTCCGCGGCCTCGACCTGCTTCGACAGGAAGACCCGTACGCTGTATCGCCGGCGCGCGGCGGCCGAACGCAATGCGATGACGCGCCTGCGGGCGCTCGGCGCGCAGGAGATGTATTCGTACGCCGAGAGCCGCATGTCGCTCATGGTGCAGCCGCATACGTTGCCACGGCTGATCTCCACACTCGTGCGCGACGGATGGCTGATCGAGTCCGACGGGGCTACGTTCGTGGCGCCGAGTCCATTGCAGGTGCGTGTGAGCTCGGGCATCGACTGGTTCGATCTCACCGGGACGCTGCGGTATGGCGACCATGAGCTCACGTTGTCGCAGCTCCTTACGGCCATGGAAGAAGGCTCCGAGATCATCGAGTTCGGTAACGGTGTGATCGGCTTTCTTCCCGATGAATCACTCGATGAACTGCGCGCGCTCCTGGCGATCGGTGTGCGTCGCGGCGATGGCATTCGGTTCCGTTCGTCGCAGCTCGCGTTGCTCGATGTGTTGCTGGCCGCACTCCCCGATGTCGATGTGGACGAAACGCTCGCCTCGGGTCGTGCGGAGCTCAAGAAATTCCAGGGGGTCAACGCGATCCCGGTACCGCGCGGCTTCGTGGGCACCTTGCGCGGCTATCAGGAAGAGGGGCTGTCATGGTTCGGTTTCCTGCGTCGCTTCGCGCTGGGCGGATGTCTGGCCGACGACATGGGTCTGGGCAAGACGATCCAGGTGCTCGCCATGCTCGAGGCGCGACGCGAAGAAGGCGCCGGTATGTCGTTGCTGGTGGTGCCGCGTTCGCTCGTGTTCAACTGGGTGCGCGAGGCGGCGCGCTTTACGCCGGCGCTCAAGGTGCACGACCTCAGTCACGCGGAACGGTCGGTCGAGGACCTCGACACGGTCGACGCGCACCTGGCGATCACGACCTACGGTACGTTGCGCCGCGATATCGCCCGACTCGGCTCGCGCCGATTCGATTACGTGATTCTCGACGAGGCGCAGGCGATCAAGAACGCCGGCACCGCCACCGCGAAAGCGTGTCGGTTGTTGCAGGCCGATCACCGGCTGGCGTTGAGTGGTACGCCGATCGAGAATCGGATCGAGGAACTTTGGAGTCTGTTCGAGTTCCTCAACCCGGGTATGCTGGGTGCGGCCACGACCTTCAGCTCGGCCACGCGCACGTTGGCGGCGTTGCGCCCCGGCATGCCAGCGGGCACCGGCGTATCGGCGCAGGAGCTGCTGTCACGTGCGTTGCGGCCGGTGGTATTGCGACGCACGAAGGCCATGGTGGCGAAGGAATTGCCGGCCCGTATCGAGCAGACCATCGAAGTGGAGCTCGAGCCCGGGCAGCGCGCGTTCTACGAACAGCTGCGCAGTCAGTACGCTACGAGTCTGCTTGATCGTGTGGAGCGCGACGGCCTTGGCAAGTCACGCATGCATATCCTCGAGGCGCTGCTGCGCCTGCGTCAGGCGGCCTGTCATCCGGCGTTGGTCGATCCGACCAAGGCTTCGCTGCCGTCGGCCAAACTCGATGCGGTGGTGCCCGCGTTGCAGGAGATCGCGGCCGAGGGCAACAAGGTGCTGGTGTTCTCGCAGTTCACGAGCTTCCTGTCGTTGCTGCGGGCGCGTCTCGATGCGCTGGAAGTGCCGTACGAGTATTTGGACGGACGCACGCGTGACCGTCAGGCCCGCGTGGACCGGTTCCAGTCGGCCGATGGACCGCCGCTGTTCCTGATCAGCCTCAAGGCGGGCGGACACGGGCTCAACCTCACGGCCGCCGAGTACGTGTATCTGCTCGATCCGTGGTGGAATCCGGCCGTCGAAGCGCAGGCGATCGACCGGGCACATCGTATTGGCCAGACCAATCAGGTCATCGCCACGCGCGTCGTGGCCCGCGATACGATCGAGTCAAAGATTCTCGAGCTGCAGGCCAGCAAGCGGGCGCTGGCTGACGCCATTCTCAGCGAGGACAAGGGCGGACTCGCAGGCGTCGGGCGTGAGGAGCTGCAGTTGCTGCTGGGGTAACGGCGAAGTACGGGGTGCTGTCGGACGGGTTGCCGTGAGTATCGAGTGGTGAGTTCACGTTTGGAGTCGCAAGTTTTTTCCACTCAGAACTCCAGACTTCAACTCACCACTCAGTACTCACGTGACGGCCAGTTCAGCGCTTCGATCCGGCGGCCGCCTTCTCCACCGCTGCCATCACCCGCAGCAAATTCCCGCCCCAGATCTTCTCGATCTCGCTCTTCGAGTAGCCGCGCCGTACGAGTTCCGCCGTGACGTTCAACGATTCCGACGCGTTGCGCCAGCCGTCCACGCCGCCGCCGCCGTCGAAGTCGGAGCTGATGCCGACGTGGTCAATGCCGATGAGTTTCGCCACATAATCAATGTGGTTCACGAAGTCCTTCACGTTCGCCGGTGGATCTGACGGATAGCGCCGTGCCGTGATGTCTTCCTGCTTCGCGAGATACGCGTTGCGCTTCTCGTCAGCGAGCGCCTGAATCTGCGCCTGCTGTTCGCGGCGATCGGTGGCGGTGATGCCGAACTCGGCGCGCAGATCGGTCATCGCGGCGGCGCGCGCCTGTTCACGCGGCAGGTCGCGGGTGGGGTCGCACTTCACGTACGCGTTGAATGCCACGAGCTGAATCACGCCGCCGTTTCTCTTGAGCGCGGTGAGTTGCTCGTCGTCCATGTTGCGGCTGTGATTGCAGATCGCGCGCACGCCCGAATGCGACGCGATGATCGGCGCCTTCGAGATGGCGATGGTCTGCAGCATCGACTGTTTCGATGGGTGCGATACGTCGATCATCATGCCGAGCCGATTCATTTCCACGATGACTTGCTTGCCAAGCGGGCTCAGACCGTTGTGCATCCACACACCGTCGCGTTCGCCGGTGTTGGAGTCGGAGAGCTGGCTGTGTCCGTTGTGCGCCAGCGACATGTAGCGACCGCCGCGATCGAAGAATTTCTTGACGTTCGTGAGGTCGGCGCCAATCGGAAAACCGTTTTCGACACCGATGAAGATCACGCGCTTTCCCGCCGCATGAATGCGACGTGCATCGGCGGCGGTGTAGGCGATTTCCGAGCGGGTTGGGGCGAGCTCTTCGGTGAGACGGTGAATCGCGTCGAACTTCTCCAGCGCCTGCGCATTGGCGCTGGCGAACGCGGCGTCGTCGAGCTTTGGTGATTGTCCTACGTACACCACCAGAAACGCCCCGCCGAGTCCGCCTTCTTCCATCTTGGTCAGGTCGACCTGCGTACGTGGCAGTTTCTGGGTGTAGTTCGGGCCGCTGACGGTGAAGTTGGCCGGCGCGATATCCACGTGGGTGTCGATGGACAGCACGGCGGCGTGGATGGCCTTTGCGTTGGCCGTCACGGCGGCTTCATCGGTAACCGGCTTGCGGCCCTGCGCGGTCAGCAGGGCCGGTGCGGCGACGCATGCAATGGCGGCATACCGCAGAGTGTTCGAGATCGGCATAGTCTGAGTATCTGAGGGGACTGCGGGGTGTAACGTGAACCGTTGCTACTAGAGTCTACGCTCGACCAGACCGACCCGCTGGTTCGGTACATGGGGCGCGCGAACCGCTACCGCGAACCGTTACGCGAAGGGCTACTGCGAACGGCTACTGCGAACAGCCAGAACACGGAGACCACGGATTCTCACAGAACCAACACGGATAAGCCAACGGCGCTTTTGGCTTATCCGTGGTCGTTTCGGTGTGATCCGTGGTCTCCGTGTTCTGGCTGTTCGCAGTGGTCGTTATTTGTGGCCGTTATTTGTGGCCGTTTGGAGCCGCCGGTTCGCATGCGCTCGTCGAGGGTATCCCCGAGGGAATTGCACACGTCATCCCACGCGCCGCGCTCCTCGCTGTCCCGTCACTGCTAACACCACCAGCGTGAGCACGTAGGGGATGGCGAGGAACAGCTGGTACGGAATGCCGGTCCACCCCATCGATTGGAAGAGCGTCTGAAGCGAGGTCGCGGCTCCGAATAGCAAGGCTGCGGCGGCGACGCCAAGCGGGCGCCACCGTCCCAACACTACGATCGCAATCGCGATAAAGCCGCGTCCGGCGGACATCCCCTCTGCGAACGTGCCCGCCTGCGCCAGCACCAATGTGGCACCGGCGAGGCCGGCCATCGCGCCGGCAAACAGCACCGCGTACAGCTGCGTTCGTCGTGGCGATATCCCCGCCGCAATGGCCGCCGGTGGGTATTCGCCGACGGCCCGCAGCGCCAGCCCGGCATGGGTTCGTTGCATCCACCATGCGAGCAGCGGCGCGATCAGGTACAGCGCGTAGGTCACCAACGGCTGCGCAAAGAAGGCGCGACCGATCACAGGCAACGCCGAGAGTACGGGGATGGCGTGCGTGGCTGCCGTTGGGGTGGTGAGCGCCACGCCGCCCGATCCGTATACCGTGCGATACACGGTGCCCGTGAGCCCAAGCGCGAACAGTGTGATCGCCGTGCCGGTGATGATCTGGTCGGCGCGCAGCCCCACCGCGAACAGGGCGAAGAGCGCGGCGACCACCAGGCCCGTCACGGCGCCGGCCACAAAGCCTCCACCCACCCCGATCGCTCCGGCCGCGATCGTCGCACTGAGCGCCCCTGCGATGATCGAACCCTCGAGTCCGATGTTGATCACACCGGCCCGTTCGCTCACGCTCTCGCCCAGCGCCGCATACGCCAGTGGCGTCGCGGTGCGCACCGTCGCCTCTAGCAATCCAGCAGCGACGGCCAGCGCGCCCACGCTCACGGACACGTCTGGCATCAGGTGCCCGTCTCGTCAGCGCGTGATGGCCGCCAACGGTCGGCCGCCAACACCAGCAGAATCAGCAGCGCCTCCACCACCGACACCACCACACTTGGCACGCCGGCATCGCGCTGCATCGCGTTCGCCCCTGCTTCGAGCGCGCCGAACAGGAGGGCCGTGGCCAATACGCCCAGGGGATGCAATCGCGCCAGCAAGGCCACCGCGATCGCCGTGTAACCGTAGCCGGGCGAGAAGTTCTCATATAACGCGTAGGTGATGCCGGTGTATTCCACCGCGCCTGCCAATCCCGCCAGCAACCCGCTCACGAGGAACGCGCCGAACATCGTGCGCGGGACGTCGATGCCACCGGCACTGGCCGCCGCGGTTGGGGTGGCACCCACGGCGCGCAACCGAAACCCGCTGGCCGTACTGCGCAGCCACCACCATACCGCGATCGCCACCAACACCACGACCAGCACGCCGGCGTGCAAACGCGTGCCCTCGAGCAGCACCGGCATTTGCAACTCGGGAGCGAGCGTCACCGACTGCGGATTCACGCGTGTGGGTTCCTGCAACGGACCACGCACCAGCCAGCCGGTGAGATATTGCGCGACAAAATTCAGCATGATGGTACTGATGACTTCCAGTACACCGAATCGCACTCGCAACGTACCCGCGATCGCGGCCCACAAACCCCCGGCCAGCGCTCCCGCCACTAACATCACGGGGATGCCGATGAACCACGGCATACCACCAACTGTGCCGCTGATCGCCGTGGCCGCCGCCGCACCTACCAGCAGCTGTCCCTCGGCGCCGATGTTGAGAATGCCAGCACGGAACGCTACCGCCACCGCGAGGCCGGCCAGCGCCAACGGCACCATGCGTACGATCGTGGCCGACGTGATCGCGTAATACGATCCGAATGCCCCGCGCACCATGGCCGACAAGGCGGGCATGACTTCGTGTCCCGTCGCGATCAATAGCACGGCCAGCATCGCGATCGCGATCGCCAGTAGGACCAAGACGCGAGCCGTCGTGGCAGTGAACGAGCGCAGGGCTGTCATGCGTCTGGTCCGGACGCCATTCCGTCGTTGACACCGGTGGCGCCACTCAACATGGCGCGACCGAGTGCGTCGCGATCTTTCACGCTCTCGATCACGGTTCCTTCGTGCATCGCGAACACACGATCGGCCAACAGCACCACTTCATCGAGATCGCTGCTGTACACCACCACGGCCATCCCGGCGTCGCGCGCCACCCGCAGCGCCCGATGTACGGCCTCGGTGGCCACGAAGTCCAAACCACGTGATGGATTCTCGACCACCAGCGCTTCGCGGGCCGCTTCGAGTTCACGACCCAGGACGAGCTTTTGTTGGTTGCCGCCGGAGAGCGTTCTCGCCACGGTCTCGGTGCCTGATGCACGCACGTCGTATCGGTGCAGTAAGGCCGATGTGCGCGCACGAACGTGGTTCCAGTCTATCAGGCCGCGTCGTGCGCCGGCGCCGTGTAAAGCAGTGTTCTCGAAGAGAGGTGCATCGAGCAGCAATGCATCACGATGGCGATCTTCCGGCACGAAGCCCACGCGCTCGGGAATGGCGCGGCGACCCGAGGTCGGCGAGAGGCGTCCGGCCAGCACGCGTAACAGTTCGCGTTGCCCCGCACCTTCCACCCCGCCGATGCCGACGATCTCCCCGGCACGCACCTGCAGCGTGGCCGATCGCACCCGCTCTACGCCGTTGGTATCGCGCACCGAGACCCCATCGAGCGCGAGCACGGTCGGTCGAGCGGAGGGGCGTGCGGTGGCCAGCGCCTCGGGCGCCACCTCGCGAACCGCTAACTCCACGGGGTCGCTGACAGTGTGCACATCGGCCGTCCGCATCGTGGCACCGCCCAGCATCGCATCTGCCACCCGCGCCTGATCGGTGTCGCGCGTCGGCGTGGTCAGCACGGTACGTCCGCGGTGCAGTACCGTGAGGTCGTCGGCCACCGCGAGTGCGTCGCGCAGCTTGTGCGTGATGAGCACCACCGCGTTGCCGGCATCCGCATACCGGCGAATCCAGCGCAGCAACTCTGCGGCCTCGGCCGGCGCCAACACCGCGGTCGGTTCGTCGAGAATGAGCAGCGTCACGTCGCGCGCGAGCGCCTTCACGATTTCGCAGCGCTGCTGCGCCCCTATGGGCAAGTCTTCCACGTGGGCGTTCGGGTCGAGGACGAGTCCTGCCCGTGCGGCTACGTCGCGCACGCGCTCCGCCGCCCGCTGTGGAGCAAACCCGCCATGACCACCGAGTGCGATGTTCTCGGCCACGGTCATGCTGGGCACTAGCGTGAAGTGCTGGTGGACCATGCCGATACCATGGGCCAATGCGTCCGCTGGGGATCGCATCGTGATCGGCGCCCCGCGCCAGTGCATCACGCCATGCTGGGCGCGCAATAGTCCGAACACCACGCGCATGAGGGTGGTCTTGCCGGCACCGTTTTCACCGAGTAGGGCGTGCACACTGCCGGCGCGGACTTGCAGCGAGGCGCCATCGAGCGCGCGCACGTGTCCGAACGTGTGCGCAATGCCGTCGAGCGAGAGCAGCATGGCGCCCGTCGGCGCAGCCGTCACCATCGCGAGGGGGTCACGATCCCGTTGGGATCACGATCCCGTGGGGAGGTGCAGGAACGTCCACGGGAGTCCGAATCGCGTTTCGAGGAATGCACCGAGCGCCTGCACGCCAAGCGTCTCCGTGGCATAGTGCCCGGCGTACACCACGCAGAGGTCATGCTCCATGGCATCGACCGTCGTGTGGTGCGGTCCCTCACCTACGATGAGGGTATCCACGCCGAGATCGCGGGCTTCGCGCAACGTTTCGGTCGATGCGCCGCCTCCGGTGCAGATGGCCCATCGATGCGTACGTCGGCCCTGCGCCGGAATCGAGGTGCGTACCGTGCCGCCGTAGCGGGCCGAGAAGGCGATTATGCGGCTGAGCAGTTCGTCGGTTGGCTCGTTGGCCGTGCCCGTGACGCCGATGTCCACCGACTTGAAACGCGCGAAGCCACCATCGGGCGCAAGTCCCAAGGCTTGAGCCAATCGCACGTTGTTCCCGTACTCGGCGTGG
>CAIUOO010000118.1 GCA_903900795.1 uncultured Gemmatimonadota bacterium
CGATTCTCTCCGAGGATCACGGCACGTCTCCGCCACGGGCATCACGCTTCTCGGCGCCCGGCGAATCCGGACGAGCGCGCCGTCGTGGTCTGTGACGTTGCAGCTTACCATGGTGGCGGCCGTCCGTCACGCGGTGCTGGCCCATCATCCAACGGGATCTGACGCAGTCGCCGATCGTCGTTCACGATCATCAGGTGCGACGGTTCGAATACTTCGCAACGGCTGTGGTGATGCAGTTCCTGCACGCCGGCGTCGTGGGGCGCCCGATGATGCGCCTCAAGAGCGAGCAGGGGATGGCGCGCCTGCTCGCCTCGCTGCCTCCTGGCGCGCCCTTCTGGTTTGTGACCAGCGACGAGGGACCGGTGCCGGCCGGGCTCCCGGAACCCTTTGCCCCGCTGGGGAGCCGCCTCGAGGTCGTACTGGGTCCCATCCGGCAACCCCGCTTGCCGGGTAGCTTTTCCGAGCGTCCAGGCGGGCGCCTTTACCAGCTCCGCCTCCGCCCGGGCGCCGCCCTCGTGGCTGGCGCCCCGCGCTGAGCCCACCGCACGGGGCAGGCGCGACGCCAGCCCCGCACGCGCTCACACCGAGCCGACCACGAAGTACTGTGCCCCCAAGGGCAGGCGCTCGACCAGCAACTCCAGCCGCCTTGCCACGCGCCCCTGCCACAGGGAAACACCCCGAAATCTGGCGTGCATGCCCAGAAATCCTGCCGCCGCCATCCGTTGCGCCATCTCCCCGGCGCGAAGAAGCACGGCATCCTCGTCGAACGGACAGTGACGGACGATGTGGCGGGTGACTGGGTTCCATGGGTTGTGCTCGTAGATCATGAGCGCGCCGCCAGGGCGCAACACGCCGACGACGTAGATTCCGCAGGGAGGATCGCGCGAGGCGCTCGCCATCGAAGTGGGCGCTTCAACACGGCATCCCCCTCTACTTCATCGAGCTCGGTAAACCGAATGAGAACGCGTCCATCGAACGATTGAACAAACGCTTCAACAAACGCTTCAACAAACGCTTCAACAAACGCTTGCGCACAGCCGTGCTCGATGCGTGGTCGTCTCCTCGCTCCACGACGTCCTTGACGTGCGTGAGCAATGGCGCCATGCGTACAACACCGAACGGTCACACGAGAGCCTCGGGCGTGTGCCCCCACTTACCTTCCTCCCGAGACCAACCACCGCCCCCGAACCGTCTGATTTCAAACTGTGCGCTTGACGGGGAAGGCTACGGATTGACCAACCAACTTTCCCGTGGTTGCCCGATGTAAACCTGGGAACTTTTGCTTCGGCAGAAAAAGGGACGCGCACAAACGAGGTTTGAATGACGTGCCCCCCAAACTTGGTCCAGCACGACGCACTGTACGCGGAACGGTAGACGCCGACTGTGGTCGCCACGGTCGCCCGGAAGTGGGCCGGGCTGCGACGGGGCGAGGGGACCCCGCGTGGTTGTATCTTGGAGCGGCGGTCGACGTCTGGCGGGTGGAACTGGTCGGGCGTCCGCGCCCGTTGACCCATTGGCGCGCTTCGCGCCGCGTCGTCTTGTCGGACTTCTCTCTTGGGTTTGCGATGTATCCGGCACACCTGTTCATCGTTGGTGACATGGCGAAGGCGGTCCCGCCGTTCGCGTTGACCCAGTCGGCGGTGGCGCTGCCAATGCGCGCGCACATGTCGAACGAGCCCTTGATATGAACGCAACGACTGTGTTGATAGACGCCGCGCGAGGCGTCGGCCTTACGCTGCTGGCGGTGCAGGTGCCGCTGATGCTGTTGTTGCTCGTGCGCCTGATGCCCGGGCGCACGCGACGCCCACCGATCGCGCCACGCCTCACGCCGCGCACCGATACCACGGTCACGGTGGTCGTGGCTACGCTCA
>CAIUOO010000119.1 GCA_903900795.1 uncultured Gemmatimonadota bacterium
CCATCGCGGCGGCATCAACGATGGCCTGCAGCACGTCGTCCGTGACGTGCATGGCCTGGGACGTGCGCGGCGGTTTGGCCGTCCCCCCGCGCTGCTGGAACATCAGATAGGGGAGGTAGAACCGGGTCGGGTCCACGTAATACACGGACTCCTCCGACCCGTCGGCCTGCGGGACTTTGCGCGACTCCAGCGGAATACCGGCAGCTTTCAGGTCGTCTTTGTCGCGCTCGAAGGTGCGCTTGAGGCTGGTCCACGCCGTGGTGTGCTTGGGTTCGCCCGCCTGTTCGCGGATCCGCTCCAACACGGCCGCATACTCGGCCACATCTTCCGCGAGGTCGTCGAAGGTGGCGGGCCGACGGCGCGACAGCAGCGCCAGCAGCAGGTCACAGCACCGAACCAGTTTCTGAGGGCGTGGCATAGACGGTCGGCGAGAGGTCGCTGCAGTCGGAGGCGTGATGTCGGACTGGAGTGTACCGACGGCCCGTCAAACCGTCGTCAAGCGGCGTACCCTGAAGCAGTTACCGTGTCCGCGCCGCTGCGGCCTATTTCCGGCGGACGCGTGCGAGCTGGGTCAGCACGCTCAGGCTGCCCACCCCCAGAATCTGATTGCGGTGCGGCAGGATGTCATCGCGCGTAGCGTGTACGGAGTGAGCCGCCCCGTTGCGCAGGTCGGCCAGTTCATCGAGTACTGCGGCCAACGACTGCGTGAGCCATGCCCCGTCGTGGAACGCCGCTGTGAAGTAATGCATCCGCTCACGGTCCTTCGACATGATGTGCACCAACTGCCCCGCCGTATGCGTCCGCTTGGCCGCATAGTCGACTGACACGCCATCACCGTTGTTGCCGTATCGTACCGTGGGCGGCGCCTCGCGGAGCACCGGCGCCAACAGCGCGTTCACCTGCACTTCGAGTGCTTTGCACAGCTGCACCAGCACCGTGGAAAAATCGAACGACTGATCGCGCCGGTACTCGCGCATGAGCCGCTCGGCCGTGGCCACGAAGATCCGCGCGGTTGGCGGCATCGCAGTCCAGGTGTCGACGCCCAGCACGTTGTCGCGCAGGTCGGCCATGACCCCACCCAGCGCACCACGGTCCGCATCGGCTTCCACCCATAGATGGTCGTCGTTGAAGGCGACGCGCTCGTCCTCATCAAAAAATTCGGTCGCATCCGGCCTCGTCACCAGCAACGGCAGGTCAACCATCCCGCCGTACAACGATACCGGACGATCATGGTACGATACGACGTTCAATCGACGTAACTCGTCTTGGACCGCCAGCGTGTCGTCAGCGACGAGCGCGCGGATGTCCCCCAGTTTGAACCAGCAGTCGCAACGGAAATTCCTGGCGGCGTAATAGGCCGGCACATGCGCCGAGTCGGTGTCCTGCAGCTCTCCCGACGCGACCGCCAACACCTCGGCGACATACAGCGACCGGTAGTCGGTGAGATAGAGCTGCAACTCGCCGCGCTCACCAATGGTGTCGTTGAGGGCAAGCACCTGCGGGAGATGCGCGAGCGGCTGCTGCCGGTTGCTCGAGCGCACGCGTCCCCACCACACGTAGGCATCCTCCCAGGCGGCGGTCCCGGCGCGTGCGGCACGCACGTGGGCAAGGAGCAGGCGCACGTGCGCATCGAGACCATCGGTCGCGTACGAGGGATTCCAGACGGTGACGAGATGGAGGTCCGGCATGC
>CAIUOO010000120.1 GCA_903900795.1 uncultured Gemmatimonadota bacterium
CAGATCGCCCGGCACATCGACATCGGCATCATGCCGCTGGTCGATGAGCCCTACCAGCGGGGGAAGTGCGGGTGCAAGCTGCTGCAGTACATGGCCGCCGGCCTGCCCACGGTGGCCTCACCAGTGGGGGTGAACGCCGAGCTGCTCGGCGATGGAGCCAGAGGGCTTGCCGCAGCGACGCCATACGAGTGGGGCGCGGCCCTCGAGGCACTGATCGGGGATGCCGCGCGTCGTGAGGCAATGGGACAGGCCGGTCGCGCGTTCGTGACGGCGCATTACTCCGTGCAGCGCTGGTTTCCCGAACTGCTCGCCATCATCGAGCGGGTTTCACGCCGAAACCGATCAGGCGGGGAGGGACCATGAGGGTATGGAGCTCGGTGGCCACGAGCCCCTCGAGCAGCACGTCGGCCATCGCCGCGGCGCTGAACCGGTAGTAGTCGCTCGGGAAATTGTGCACCTGCAGCGTGAGGGTCGATGCACGACAGCGCTCGAGCCAGCCCTCTGACACGCCAATCCGGGAGAGCAGACGCGTCAGCGCCGCGACACGCCGCTCGAGCGGCAACTTGACGTAGCCCGGCACGCCGATGCCGATCACCCCGCCTGGGCGCACGAGGCGCCGCATCTCGGCGAGCGTCTTCCAGAAGTACGGGTCGTGCTCGAGCATGGAATTGCAGAGGACCATGTCGAAACTTCCATCGTCGAAGCCGTCGATGCCTCGCAGGTCATTGGCGATGCCGCGCCGGATCTCGATGTCACCAAAGGTGGCCGGTCCGTCGAGGTTGACGCCCACCCGGCGCCGGGCATGGCGCAGCGCCGGCAGGCACAGCAGCGTGTCCGGTGACGGCATCGACCCGATCTCCAGCACATCGCCGTCGCACCGGTGCGCAGCGCAGAGGCGGTCGAAGGTGGCAAAAACGGTAGGGTGCATGGCGCTTGGCGTGGTGCTCAGGATTCGGCTGGGAAACATGCCACAGGTGGACGGAAGATGCGTCCGTAGCGCGGTCGCCCTCATTCACGACGGACCGGGCGCGTCTGAGTTTCACCGCGACGCCGCGACGCTCGGTGATCACCAGACGCCGGAACCTGCGGGGCGGGAAGTGGTTGAGCTCGACCACTGACAGTGCCGCAAACAGCCGCGATATCATCGCTACTGGCGAACGCCGTCACAAAACGGCGAAGTGGCCGAGGACAGCCCGCACGCCGGCATCGGGCTCATCGGTGAGCACGTGAAAGAGTGCCGGCATGAGGTCGCGCACCGCGTCCCGCGGTGGCGGCACGTGCGCGCCGTCGCGCAAGCGCTGGGCGTGCGCCCCGACATGCTGTACCAATGGAAACGGCAAGCCGAGGCCCGAGTCCAGCAGCCGGTGGCGGACGTGTTCACCGGGTCAGGGCCGATGATGAGCCAGGATGAAGAAATTCGTCGGCTCCGGCGCGAGAATGCCACATTGCGTGAGGAGTGCGATGTGCTGGGAAAAGCGACGGCCTTCTTCGCCAAGTACGCGCGATGAGATTCGCGTTCATTGCGACGCACGCGCAGGTGTTACGCATCACCACGATGTGTCGCGTGCTCCAGGTGTCGAAGGCCGGCTACAACGCGTGGGTGCAGCGCCCCCAAGTGCGCGAGGGGTGGAGGATGCGGCGTTGCTGGCGCGCACCGAGACCGTCTTCGCGGCGAGCCACCTGACCTATGGCAGTCCGCGCGTCCATGCCGAGCCGCTCGCTACCGGTGACGCGCCCAGTGTGCATGGCGTGGCCCGCGTGATGCGCACTGCGGGCCTGCGCGCGACCCGCCCGCGGCGATTTCAGGTCACGACGGATTCGAATCATCCCTATCCGATTGCGCCGAATGTCCTCGCACGCCAATTCGCCGTCGAGGCCGTGCCCGGGCTGAATCGCGTGTGGATTGGCGACATCACGTACATCACGACGCTCGAGGGCTGGTTGTATCTCGCCGTCGTCATCGATCTGCGCTCGCGCCGTGTGATTGGCTGGGCGATG
>CAIUOO010000121.1 GCA_903900795.1 uncultured Gemmatimonadota bacterium
CCACTCAGTTTCGCGCCCTTGATCACGTCGTCCACCGAGGTCGAGGTGAACCCTCGCTCGGAGATCAACGTCGCGGCTGCGTCCAGAATTTGAGTTCGGCGGTCTGACATCGTGCGGAGGAAATTAGGACCGCACGGTCCAATATGCAAGCCGACATGGACAATGGCAGGTAAGCTACTATCTTGCAATGGTTTACAGCCAACGAGAGATTCCGAGATGAGCGCAACACCATCCGAGATGCACGAGAAAATAGGACCGTCCAGTCCAGCTCACCACCCAGCGCCGGTTCGGTCACGAGTCTGTGAGGTGACACGCACCTATCTGGAGATGGCCACGCTACAGCAGCTGGTGCCTGGGCAATCACCGGACGTGCCGGTCTCGCTCGAACCGATCGCCCCGTGCCCAGTCGACACCTGGCGGGCGCTGTACCGGCAAGTCGGTGCAGCGTGGCACTGGCACGACCGCGACGCATGGGAGCAGAGCGCATTGGTGGCCCATCTGGCGCGACCGGAGATTCACATATTCCGCGTGGTCGCCGCACTCGACCCATCGTGGACCGATGCGGCCGGATTTCTCGAACTCGAGCAGCACGACGATGGGTCTGTGGAGATTGCCTACATCGGCCTCGATCCACGGGCGCTCGGACGCCGCCTCGGCAGCTGGCTCGTCACGACGGCCGTGCAGACCGCGTTCGCGCTGGGTGCCAACCGCGTGTGGTTGCACACCTGTACACTCGATGCCCCCGCGGCGCTCCCGAACTACGTCCGGCGTGGATTCTCGATCACACGCACCGAGATGTACGAGACGTCGATTCGACTGGATGAGCCGGCCGGCATGCCGTCGTCGACCACGATGTCCACGTAGCGCGACGAGGCGCGAGGCTCAACGCCGCCGTCGCCCCTTCCCCGGGTGACGGTGGCCTCCGGGACCGCGCGATCCCCCACGGTCGCCCCCCTTCCGCGACGGCCCGGCACGATCGCCGCTCTTTCGCTTCTCGCTTGCCTCGGTGCCGCGCGCGCGCTCGTCATCGGTGAACGGGAGATCGAGCTTGTGCTGCAGATCGTCAAGCGTGTCGGCCCGCACCGATCCGCGCTGCCCGCGCGGCACGACGAAGCGCACCGGACGGTCGAGCGAGGGCACCTCCTCCTGCACCATCGTACGGGCCAGCTTCTCCGGCACGCGCAGCCGGACCACCGGCACGAGGCGGCCGTCGTGCTCCTCCACGTCGTAGTCCATCGGCACCGTGCGGTCGCGGATCTCGACCGCCCCCGGCATCGCGCGGGCTTCTGCCACCTGATCGTGGCTCACGAAATCCCGCCGATCGATCAACATCGGCGTATTCCGGATCGTCTCCCAGTTCGTGGCTGCCCCCATCTGCGCTTCGTACCACGCGGTGAGCTCCGCCTGCCCGAGACGCGGCGTGACCCCGCCCAAGCGACGCCAGACCTCGCGGATCTCCTCGACGACGGGCTGATTACGACGCGCCGACGCATGCCGTAACTCATTGCGGGCCGCCGCCTCGGCCAGCAGATGGCGCGCCGCCTGTGCGTGCTCCGTTGGGAATTCGTCGAGGCCTTCGCTCTCGCGAGCGAGCTCGAACCCGAAGTACGTGAGCCGTCGACGCAGCAGCACCGGCGACTGTTTCCGATCGGGATCGAGTGCCAGCTCGGGCGGATGGCGCTGCGCATACTGCTTGATCAATTCGATCGACAGCTGCGTGCCTTCGATGCTCGCCCGCGGCACTCCGAAGCGATCGGCGAAGTAGCGCAACGATCCCGCCACCGCGCCCCAGCTGCCGCACACGCTGGTCTTCGAGACTCGCGCTTCGTGACCCTCCGGCGTCTGCTCTTCGATGACGAGATCGAACGGCATGAATCGGGCGAGCAGATCGCAGAAGCGCTTGTGCAACTCATGGCGCACCAACGGGAGCGTGAGCGGCAACGGCATGCCCACCGAGCGATACACGCTGGCCATCGCGAGGGCGGCATCTTCGAGCGACTTCACCAGGACGCCGCGCTGCTCCGCCCAGTGCGCGATGCGCTCGGCGTCGAACATGTGCCGCGACAGCCCGTACACATCCCCGATGTAGCCGGCGGCACGGAAGCCATCGGCATACACGTTGTACGCGGTGAGATGATCGCTGCCGCGCACCACCAACCCTTCCAAATCACGCCCTTCGCGCGTCATGCGATGCAACGAATCGATGCCGCTCATCACCGCCAGCATTGGCAGCAGTTCATCGTCACCGTTCACGATGAGCTCACCCCACGCGCGCTCCACCGGCAACGCTTCCACCGCCTTGCCGTAGGTGGTCAGCCGGCCGTGCTCGATCAGTCCGCGCGATTCGAGATGCGCGATCGCCTTGCGATACGCCACGCGATCCAGCGGCACCGGCAGTTCGAGTGCATCGGCCTGCACGCCGAGGTCGGCGCAGGTGAGTGCCACGCGCTCGGAGTCGCCCGCCAACTGGAAGTCCGGCGCGGTGGGCTTGAGCGATTCGAAGCGGATGTCACGGTCACTGAGGATGAACACGCGCCCGTTCTCCACGCGCCCATGCACGCGCCCCGCCATCTGCAGGATTTCGTTGGAGCCGAGGTGCACGCGTGTGAGCACGTTGCGCCCGCGGTCGATCACGTTCGTGAAGCGCGTGTCGTCGATGATGACCGTGTCGAGTCCCGGCACGTTCAAGGCGCTCTGGCCAGCCGCCGTCATCGCGAGGAAGAACGGCTTTGGCACCACGCCCTCGAGGAACGGGCGGATCACCCGAATCGGCTCGCCGCCATGATAGTGAGCCGCCGTGATGCGCGGATAGCGCAGACGCACCCACTCGGCGGCTTCTTCAACCGAGGCGCGCGTGGGCAGGAAGATCGCGACACCGCGCTCCGAGCGGGACACCTTCTGCAGAAACTTGTCGTCGAGGAAATTCAGCGGTTGTTTACGCTCCACCTCGACCTTGGCTGCCTTACTGGCATCGAACGCCGACACCTGCAGCACATCGGCGCTTTCGAGATAGCGCGCATAGAACGTGGGATCGACCGTCGCCGACAACCAGATGAAGCGACAGCCCACGCGCTTGCCGAGCGCGAGACACAGTTCGAGTTCGGCGCTCGTCTGATGGATTTCGTCGACGACGAGCGTGTCGGTGGCCTGGATGTCGCCGTCCTGAAACCAGCGACGCGCGATACCGGTGGTGATGACCACGACGTTCCACGAGGGCGTTTCCGGCGTCGCTTCACGTTCGCGGTTCACGACACCGGCCTTCAGCGCGGTCGTGCCGAGAATCGTTTCCGCAATGGGACGGATCGCCAGCGTCTTGCCGGTGCCCGTGCCGGCTACGATACCGAACCCCTCGCCACTCGACGCCAACCGGCGCAGATCGTCGCCGCGCGTGCGTTCGAGGAACGTGTCGATGTGCAGGCCGACGGCCAGCTCGATCGTCTCGCACGCCGCGCGGGTCGGGGCGATGACGATGATTCGCCCGGTCGGCGGCTTGGCCGCGGCAAAGGCGGCGCGGTCGGGGGGTAGGTAACGATCTTGGGGAGTGCGCACCCGTCCAATCTAGTGCGCCCTAGGGCCGTTCGGATTCCGCGTCCTGCCCTGGGAGCTGGCGCGGGTCACCTACCGCCAGCGGACCCGGCGGTCCCCTGCGGTGACGCTGCACCGCCCGGATACGACGAAGCCGGCGAGCGATCCGGCGGAATCAGCGGAGCGCCCTTTTTGTCCGTCGGCCTGGCGAAGCCCTTGATCGGCAGGTCGGGCTTCTTCCCCTTCGCCGCGTCCTCGCCGTAGATCACGCGGCCGTTCGCGGGCTTGTTGCGCACCGCACTGGCACAATCGGTGGGCGCCGGCTGCTGCGCCGCCGGTACGCCGTCCACCCACACGCGGCACATGCCGGCGGGCGGACGGTAGTCCTTCGGGATGTCGGTCTTTTCGCTCTTCTCGCTGCGACCCTGCGCGTAGACGCGCGCCGCATTGAGCGAAAGGCTCAGCACGGCTGTCGTTGCAAGGATTCGCCAATTCATGTGCAACATGCCTTCCTCCTGCAGGACGTCGCGCGCCGTCCACTGTGGAAAGCATACGGACGTCCCGATGACTCTCGATGGCAGAGACCATGCCAAGACGGACCCGTCCGTCGGCTGGCGCGCTGCGGCGGTGTAAGTATCAGCACCACGGTACCCTACGGACAGGGGGAGGGTTCACGGGGCACCCGACCTCGTACTTCGCCGTTAATCCCCGAAAGAAATGCCCATCATCCGCGCCGCCTGCACCACATCGTGCGCCGGGTCGACACGCTTCGTTTCCTTGAGCACGTCGTCGATGGGAATGGTGACAAGGTGTGGCGACTGCAGCGCCACCATGTGTCCCCAGCGCTTGTCGGCCACGGCTTGCACGGCCGCCGCACCGAAACGCGTGGCCAGGAGCCGGTCGTAGCCAGTGGGGGATCCGCCGCGCTGTAAGTGCCCGAGCACCATGGAGCGGGTTTCCTTGCCGGTGATGCGCTGAATGTCGTAGCCCATCCGTTCGGCAATGCCACCGAGACGACGATCCTGTCCCGGCAACGATGCGCCGATGATCGACTCCATCCCGCCCTTGGGCTTCGATCCTTCGGCCACCACGACGATGCTGAAGCGACGGCCGGCCGCATCGCGGTCCATGATCTTCTCACAGACCTTCTGCATGTCCCATTCGATTTCGGGAATCAGAATGACGTCGGCCGTCCCGGCGACTCCGGCATGCAGCGCAATGAATCCGGCATCGCGCCCCATCACTTCCAGCACCATCACGCGATCGTGCGACTCGGCCGTGGTGTGCAGCTTGTCGATCGCTTCCATGGCCGTGTTGACCGCCGTATCGAAGCCGAACGTCGTCACGGTACCCGGCACGTCGTTGTCGATCGTCTTGGGGACGCTGATCACGCGCATGCCTTTGGCGGCCAACTGCGACGCAATCTTCAGCGAACCGTCGCCGCCGATGGAGATGATCGCTTCGATGCCAAGATTACGGGCGTTCTCCACGAGTTCGTCGGAGCGATCGACGTTCTTCCACGTGCCATCGGGCTGGAGAATGGGATATGCGAACGGGCTGCCACGATTGGTCGTCTTGATAATCGTACCGCCTTGATTGGCGATCCCCCGAACGCTGTCTTCGGTGAGCGGGACAATTTCGTCCTCGCCAAGGAGCCCGGCATAGCCGCGCTTGATGCCAAGCACGTCCCAGCCGCGGGTACGAGCGGAAAGCACCGCGGCCCGGATAACGGCGTTGAGTCCCGGGGCGTCGCCGCCGCCGGTGGAAATCGCAATCCGCATGTCAGAAGAGATGGATCGAATGGTTGTGAGTGGTCGCGGTAATCTATCGCGTGGCCACGGATTCAGGGCGTTGTGAACGCCGGTGTGCGCATCTGGACCCCGGTTGGCGGTGCGAGGATGATGGCGGCGACGTTCAGATGACACCGGTCAACGCCCTCGGACCGATCGTGTGATCCACCGCGGCGAGCGACTCGATGTCGCACGAGAGAGTGGCCGCACCCCATCCTCGACCCCCTCCGCCATGCCACCGCTTCCCCGTTTGCAGTGTACCACGCACCCGCGCCGTTGCCGACGTGGCGCGACCCTGATCGAGCAGTTGTGGCTGCTCGTGCTGATGGGCGGACTGACCGCGCTGGCGATGACGTCCGGCAACGCGTTGTTCGCCGCCCTCGATGTCGCGATGGCGGCCCAATCCACCGTCGACCTACTCGCGCTCGCGCGCGACCATGCGATCGCAACCGGTGACCGCACCGCGGTACGCTTCGATGTGGCAGGCACACGCGTCGTGGTGCATGTGGGCCGTGACACGCTGGCCGTGGGCGACTTCCACGGCAGCGGGCTCACCCTCGAGGCCACGCGCGATTCGCTCAGCTACGCGCCGTCGGGGCTCGGCGTGGGGGCGGCCAATCTACGACTCGTACTACGACGAAGCGCCCGAGCCGACACCATTACGGTGTCGCGTCTCGGGCGCGTACAACGACGCTAACGCGGTCGATCAGGTGCCGAAGTCGAACCCCGGCACGCTCACGCGCGGAATTTCCTGTCCGATCGTGCGCTCGATCGTGCGCACCATGCCGATGTCTTCAGCCGCCATGAACGTGTACGCATCGCCCGTGCTCGCGGCGCGGCCCGTACGGCCGATCCGGTGCACGTAGTCTTCCGGCTGCTGCGGCACGTCGTAGTTGATCACGTGCGTGATCCCCGAGATGTCGAGACCGCGCTGCGCAATATCCGTCGCCACCAGCACGCGCAGCTTGCCCGACTTGAAGTCTTCGAGTGCCGCCATGCGCTCGCGCTGCGACTTGTCGGCGTGCATCGCCCCCGCCTTCACGCCGGCCTTCTCGAGATCCTGCACCACGCGATCGGCGCCGCTCTTCGTACGCGTGAACACCAGCACCGAGTCATGCGCTTTCTTCGTGAGCAGATGCACCAGCAGATCGTTCTTGAGATGACGCGGCACCGGATACACCGCATGCGTCACCGTGGTCGCGGCCGACGAGCGCCGACCGACCTGCACCACGACGGGCTTGCGGAGATACTTGCGCGCGAGCGCCTCGACCTCGGGCGGCATCGTGGCGCTGAACAACAGCGTCTGACGGTAGCGAGGCACTTGCTCGACGATGCGATTGAGTTGCGGGGCGAAGCCCATGTCGAGCATGCGGTCCGCTTCGTCGAGCACCAGCGTCTCGAGATACGAGAAGTCGACGTTCCGCTTCTCGAGATGATCAAGCAGACGTCCCGGCGTAGCGACGACCACGTCGACGCCGGCGCGCAGCGCGCGTTCTTGCGGCTCATAGCCAACACCGCCAAACACGGGGATGACATCGACGGGCGCAAACTTCGAATACTTGCGCACACTTTCCTCCACCTGGAGACACAGCTCACGGGTGGGCGTGAGGACCAGTACGCGCGTCCGACGCGGACCACCCAACAGGCGATGCACCATCGGCAGCGTGAAGCTGGCCGTCTTGCCGGTGCCTGTCTGAGCGAGACCGATCAGGTCACGGCCTTTCAGGGCGAGCGGAATCGCATCGCGCTGAATAGGCGTAGGACGCTCGTAGCCGGCATCGGAGAGCGCGGCGAGCAGGGGTTGGGCGAGGCCCAGATCGGCGAACGTGGTATCGTCGATCAGCGTGTCAGGGTCGATTGCAGTCATGTGTTGACCGGAAAGCTAATCGGTCAACCCAATCCGGAAGCCTAAACCAGCTCGATCGTTCGACCGCAGAGCTGGGCGACCAGGGCAAGCCGGACGGTGACGTCGGCCGAAAAGGCCGCGTCGGCGGATTGTCCGAAGGTCGGATCGGAGAGCGGAAGGAGCGGCCACGCCCAGACGGGCACGCGTTCCGGCATCACGACCGAACGCGGCGGGGTCCACACGTGTTTGCGGTCGCGGTCGTCCAGCAGGCGATCGAGCAGCTTGCACCAGCCATCGTGCTTCTTCAGATAGCCGATCCGTGCCATGACCTCGAGCCAGCCCAGCGACGAGGCCATGTCGGCATCCATGGCATTCCGGGTCGGCAGCAGATCCCCCAGCACCAGATGCGGCTGTTCAATGAGATGGGGCCCGACCTGCTGCACCGGCTGCTGGCGCGGCCACGGCTGCGTCAGATAGGGGAAGAGCCGGTCCATGAACTCGTAATGCTCACTGCGGAACTGCGGCATGTAGGCCAGCATGACCAGCAGGTGAAACGACGGCGCCGTCACGTCGGCTGAGAGCACATGTTGGTTCCCCAAGCGAATCCACGGCTTCTGCGCCAACGGCGACTTGAGAAACGGCATCACCCGATCCACCATCCGACGGGCCGCGCCGCGGAGCCTCGGATCACTCTCGTAGCCCGCCTGCGCCAGCGCGGCGGCGGCCGCCTCCCGCAGCAACAATCGCCCGCGCTTGATCAGGTCGTCGTCCCACTCCGTGGGCATCATCTCGGCCAAAAACGACGGGTCGTCGTCTTCCGCCAGCAACCGGAACAGCAATCGCTTGGTCGAGCTGAGCGCGGGGCTTTCCGGGTCCCAGCCGAGCTCCAGCAACCGCCGGTAGGCGGGAATCGTGCCGATTCCCTCAAGCGACAACCCGGCAGGCACCGTAAGCATTCCCCCGGGCCACTGGCCGTCTCCGTCCTGCATCAGTAACAGGTGCCAGCCCTGCCGGCTGGCATAGGGAACCCCGGCCCAGCCCGGCTCAGCGGCCTTCGGCCAAAACGCCTTCATGGCGCGAAACTGTACCGACGGTGACGCTGTGCGTAGCAGCCAACTCATCGGAACCGTCACGGGTCCCGGCGGTGGTGGCGCCGGCATCGGCGGGGACGGCGAGAGGCGCACGTCCGGAGGGACCGGCGGCGAGTCAGGCACGGGTAGCGGCGATATCGAGGG
>CAIUOO010000122.1 GCA_903900795.1 uncultured Gemmatimonadota bacterium
CGTGGTCAGCGCCTGTCGCCGCGACCGTCCCCAGCCGGTCGTGATGACCGTCGCCCGCGGCACCGCGCCCTCGTGGTCGGTTGAGGTACGCACCGATGGCATGCAGTTCACCCGGTTGGGTATCGACAGCAGCTATTACCCGTACGCCCCGCCCGACTACGATGCGGACGGTCGCGCGGTGTACCGTAGCAAGCGCTTCGGCGCCGATCCCTTGTTGACGCTGGTGATCGAGCGATCCGACTGCCGCGACGGGATGTCGGAGCAACGCTATCCGGGCAAGGCCGTACTGACCCGCGGCGACTCCACCTGGCTCGGATGCGCCACGGTGGTCCCCGATTCCCTCGATGCACGTTAGCATGGCGGCGACGATCGGTTCGGGCACCCTGATTTACGCCAAGGATCTTGCGCGGCTGGCCTCGTTCTATCGCCGTCTGCTCTCGATGTCTGAGGTGCACGCCACTGAGGAGCTGGTGGTGCTGCGCTCATCCGACGGGCGTTCGCTCAACGGGGATCTGATCGTGCACCAGATTCCGGTGCACATCGCTGAGACAATAGTCGTGGAATCACCGCCGGTGTTGCGTGAGGACACCGCGATCAAGCCGTTCTTTGCGGTGGCCAGCTTCGCGGAGGCCCAGGCCCGCGCGTCCAGCCTGGGCGGCGCCCTGTTCGGGCCGCGGTATCAGGGGCCCGGATTTCTGCTAACGAATGCGCATGATCCCGAAGGGAACATCATTCAGCTACGTGAGCCGATCGACGGGGCGCTCGTCGCGTCTTGACACCACCAGCACGGAGACGCCGAGCCGTGGATGCCTCCGATCCGTTCGACCTCGTGCGCTTCGTGCGCGCGCAGGAGGCCGGCTACGATCGCGCGATTGCCGAGCTGCGCACCGGCAGCAAACGTACGCACTGGATGTGGTACATCTTTCCACAACTCGCCGGGATAGGCCGCAGTGCGATGGCGCGCCGCTACGCCATCAGTGGCCTGCCGGAGGCGCAGGCGTACTTGCATCACGACGTGCTTGGCCCGCGTCTCATCGAATGCGCCACCGCGGTGCGTGACCTCGAGGGCCGCTCGGCACACGAGATCTTCGGGGCGCCCGATGACCTCAAGTTGCGTTCATGTGCCACACTCTTTGCGCCGATCTCGGCCGATCCGGTGTTCGCGCAGCTGCTGACGCAGTATTTCGACGGGACGGGCGATGCCCAAACCCTGCGACGCGTGTCGCAGGCGCCCACCCGGGTCTCCGGCGATCGCTCGGGCTGATTCCTCGCGGCCGCTGCGCGACCTCGATATGCTTCGGCATGGTGATCCTGTGACAGCATCCGACGACACGTCCATCGACTCCGGCCTACCCGCCGACACGTTCCGAGACGACCTCCGCGCCGCCACCGTGCTCCTCGAGCAGGTGATCGCCGATCGATCGCGGCTGGTGCACGTGCCGTTCGAAGAGCGTCAGCGCTTCCTCGACGCGGTGGGTCACGTGTTCCACCCCGATGCGCGCGTGCGCCGCTCGATGGTGAAGGCCACCAGCAAGCAGCGGAAGCTCGATGCGGCCCGTCGCGACGACAGCGTGCTGCAGGAAACGGGCATTCGCGAACTGCGCCGCAAGCCGGTGTTCACGACGCCCAACGTGTATCTGCTCGGCGATGGGGCATCGGCGACATCCACCGATGCGCACCGTGAAGACGACGCCCCCGAAGCGATCGTGCCGCAGCACTGCTACATCTGCAAGCAGAAGTTCACCACGATCCATCACTTCTACGACCAGATGTGTCTGCCGTGCGGCGATTTCAACTTCGCCAAGCGCACGGAACTGGTGGACCTGAGCGAACGTACCGCGCTGTTGTCTGGTGGCCGCGTGAAGATCGGCTACCAGGCGGGGCTCAAGCTGCTGCGGTGCGGTGCGCGATTGCTGGTGACCACGCGATTCCCGCGCGACTCCGCCATGCGCTACGCCGCAGAGCCCGACTTCGACGCGTGGAGCGATCGCCTGGAGATCTTCGGGCTCGACCTGCGACACACACCGAGTGTGGAGGCGTTCTGTCGCGAGCTTACGCACACCGAATCGCGCCTCGATTTCATCATCAACAACGCCTGCCAGACGGTGCGCCGTCCCCCCGCGTTCTACGCGCACATGATGGACGGCGAGACGGCCGCCGCGAGTACGTTGTCCATGGGTGCGCGCAAGATTCTCGGCGCGTACGAAGGGCTTCGTGGTGCGCAGCTGTTGCCCGATCCCGATGCCGGCAGCAGTGCCGCCGTGGTGCAGAGCGGCACCGCGCTGAATCGCGTGGGGCTCACGCACGCCGCTGAGCTGTCGCAAGTGCCGTTGGTGCCTGACGACATGCTGGTGGCGCATCAGCTGTTCCCGGCGGGCAAGCTCGATCAGGATCTGCAGCAGATCGATTTGCGCGAGCGAAACTCGTGGCGGCTGCTGATGGATGAAGTGCCAAGTGTAGAGCTGCTGGAAGTACAGCTGGTGAATGCGATCGCTCCGTTTCTCATTAATGCGCGGCTCAAGCCGCTCATGTTGCGCACGGAAAATCACGACAAGCACATCGTGAACGTGTCGGCGATGGAAGGGCAGTTCTATCGCAACAACAAGACCACTCGGCATCCGCACACCAACATGGCCAAGGCCGCGCTCAACATGATGACGCGCACCTCGGCGGCGGATTACCAGCAGGACGGCATCCACATGAACAGCGTGGACACCGGCTGGGTAACCGACGAAGATGTGGCGGAGATTGCGGCGCGCAAGGTGGAGAACCACCGCTTCCACCCGCCACTCGACATCGTGGATGGCGCAGCGCGCATCGTCGATCCGATCATCGCCGGCGTGTCGAGCGGTGTGCACGTGTGGGGCCAATTCCTCAAGGACTACGTGCCGACCGACTGGTAGCCCCGGTCGGCGCGCGCGCTGCTAGCCGGCCATGATCCCACCGTCGGCCGGCAGCGCCACGCCGGTGAGAAAACTCGACGCGTTGGAGCAGAGGAACAGCGCGACCTCGGCGATTTCGTCGGGCGTGCCCATGCGGCCGATCGGCTGCAGCTTCGCGTAGGAGGACTCGACGGCGGGATCGTTGTTCGTGATGCGGTGAATCATGTCGGTCACCACAGCGCCCGGGCAGATCGCGTTCACACGAATGTGCTGTGTGGCGTACTCCAGCGCCGCGGCCTTGGTGAGACCGATCACCGCATGCTTCGAGGCGGTGTAGGGCGCGAGGGTGGCGAAGCCCTTCAGTCCCGCCACGGACGACATGTTCAGGATCACACCACCGCCGGCCGTGGCCATATGCTTCACGGCCGCCTGCATGCCGAGAAACACACCGCGAACATTGACGTCGATCACGCGGTCAAACTCGGCCATGTCGTACTCGCCGATCGCGACGTTTGGCCCTTCGATGCCGGCGTTGTTCACCATGATGTGCACGCCGCCGTAGATGTCGAGCGCGCGGCGGAACAACGTGTGCATGTCGTGCTCGATCGATACGTCGGCCTGCACGTACACGGCCTGGCCGTCCGCGGCGACGATGGTGCCGACCAGTGCCTCACCATGCGCGGTGTCGAGATCGGAGACGACGACCCGCGCGCCTTCGGCGGCGAATCGCAAGGCGATGGCGCGGCCGATGCCATTCGCTGCGCCGGTGATGATCGCGACCTTATCGTGCAATACGCCCATGGTATCCTCCAATAACGGGTAACGTGGCGGCGACGTTCGCCATCGCCTGCTCCAGCGCCGACACCCGCGTCAGCACTGGGATCACACTGTCGGGGTTCAGCGAGATCGAGTCGATCCCCGCCTTCACCAGGAACTCGGCGAACTCCGGGTGGTCGCTCGGCGCCTGTCCGCAGATGCCGACCTTGCA
>CAIUOO010000123.1 GCA_903900795.1 uncultured Gemmatimonadota bacterium
GCCTCATCCGAATCCGACCGACGTCAAGCGGTGCACGCCGCCTCCATGGAGGCGATTCAACGCCCCGTCGGCCTCGGAAACATGCTTCGGAAATACGCTGACGTGTTCGAGGTCTGGATTCCAAGACAACACGAAGTGGTTCATGCTGGAATTTGCATGGACAAACAGGCCGCAGCGGGCGAGGAGCAGCGCCTCGATCAGCACCTCCTCGCCAAGTAACGGCTTGCACAGACCGGCGGCGAAACTGTTGTGGATGCCCTCGTCGTTGCTGGCGCGCGTGCACGGATAAGAGACGAGCCGCTCTCCATAAAACGCGAGCATGCTCTGCAGCGTCGCCTCACAATCGGTGGCGACATACACGGCCTCCCAGCCCGCCTGCCTCTCGACGATGGCGATGTAGTCGTCGATCTGGGTAGGCACGCCCTCTGTGTGCTCGAAATCCCCCTTGCGGATGTGAACGCCGACGACCCGCTTGCCCGCCATGTGGCGGTCGTAAAACGCATTCGCCTTCGCCATGATCGAGGGCTTCACTCGCACGAAGCGGTGCAGTACTTCGTGCATCCGCACGCGGTCATCGCGGGTGGGGTAATCCCGGCGGCCGTGCAGGTGCGCCCAGGCCTCCGTGCGGTAGCCATACCGTGTGTGCTCCCGAATGACGGCGGGATCGTGTTCGACAAATTGCGAGGCGTATTCAATGTCGGCTTGTCGACGCCCGATCACTTCTTCATTGACAGGAGGTCCGGCGACCGGCTCGAAGTAATATTCCCACGTGTTCCTGGCACCGTTCCAGCCGGCATCGCTCCAGTAGAGGTTGCGACCGATGGTCATCGTGGCCCCCGCCCGCTTCACCGCGTAACGGGAACTCACCACGACCGGCCGCTTGCCCTCCTCATGCGCCTTCAACAGCAGCAGCGAGATGGCCCGCACATTCGCAAAGAATCCGCAATCCGCCCACGCGATGTAGACGTCACCACTGCCCCACCCCCGCAACCGTCGCGCCATCGAGCGAATGAGAAGCCCAAGAAAGAATGCCGGTCGGTTGCCAAGCACGAAACCGAGCGCGCGCCAATTGGTCGTGATGATTTGGCGGAGTCGCAAACCGGGTCTCGGGTCAGGCATTGTTGTGAACGTTGCGGGTACGGATCACGTGCTTCAGCCGGGAACCATACCGTACGTGTTCCATCACCACCACGTTGCCTGCGTTCCCTCGGATGACCGGCAACACCCCGCGCATGCGGCTGCGCTGTTCGGCTGATCGACCGCGCAGTCGGTGACGGCCGCGTCGTCCCGCCGGTTCACAGCCCCCACTCCGGGATGTCGTGGCCGAGCAGGCCGAAGAGGTCCCCGTTGGGGCCAGCAAAGAGGTCGAGCAATTCGCGCCGCACGTCCTGATCCATCGGCTGGTCGTACGTGCGCTGATGAGTCGATTTGACGGTGCAGGCGGCGGGCTCAAGATCCAGAAACGCGAGGAGTTGCGCGTACGTGCCGTCGGGATCGACTCGCATCCGCTCCGCGATGATGATGTGGATCTGCTCGCGTGGATAGAGTTCCAAGAGGTGCCGGAGTTGCTGGGCATACAGGCCACGGTCTCGGAGATCAGGGTAGGTGAGGAATGATTCCCGAAAGGGCAGCTGGCTCCACGGATTCTTTCCCCGCGCCGAGGGCTGCTGATTATAAAAATTCCAGGCGGAATAGGCGCGGTCTACCGGGTTGCGAAGGGAGACGATCAGTCGAGCCCGGGGAACGACCTTAGCCATGCGTTCGCGGCTTTCGGCCGTGAACATGTACTTCGGGGTCTTCTCACCCTGCAGTTTATCGGGCTGGCTGAAGTGATCCCTATACCACGCCTCTCCCCGCCGCCAGTTCTGATCGGCGTCAAAGAAGTGGAGTTCCGGTCGGTTTTGCTGATTTGTCGCCATGAACACCCCGGGATGGCGGCCGAGGTTGCGCGTTAGCATGTTGGTGCCCGCCTTCTGCGCGCCCACGATCAGAAAATCTGGAAGCGACGGATCGCGGACGACTACCGGAGCCTGCGCGGGCCGATCGCGTCGCGATGAGAACATGCGCCACACCAGAGTCACCCGCCGCCGTTGAGGATTACCGGGGAGGCGGACCATGCGGGAATGTCCCGTCCCAGCAGTTCGAAAAATCGCTGGTTTGCAGGCCGGTAGATTTCGTGGAGCATCTCGCGCTGCTCGGGCAACAGCCGCCAGGTCTTTTGTCGGACATTTTCCTCCCGATGAGCGATCGGCATGTCTTGTACGCCCAGGAACTGGGCGATCTCCCGATAGGTGGCGGCCGGGGATTGGCGGTACTCCTCAGCCACCAGAATTTTCAGCTGACTGCTGTCGAAGCGAGCCAAGATGCGCTGGACGATATCCGCATAGAATCCCAAACGCACCACGCCTGGCCCGGAAACCTCGAGATTGGGGACGCGGTCCATCTCCTCCTGCAGGTTTTCCTCGAAGCTGCGTTGAACGCTCCACTGATGCCAGCCGGTAAAGTTGCTGAGTGTGGTTTCAGACTGAAACTGCTGCATGTGATTGAAGGAGGACTCCAGCCGGGATACGGGCTCGCGACAGATCAGAATTAGCTTGGCATGCGGTACCAGCGTCTGAATCTTGTCCAGCGTCCGCCCGGAGACGTAGTACGGCGAGACCTCGCCCTGCAACTTCCCGTTGTCATTAAAAAACCCCTGGTACTCCTCCAGGGTAAACCGCGACCACGCCGTAAAAAAGTCGGTCTCTTTGGTGTTTCGATCGCCCCGACCAAAGTCGACGAAATTGGGGGTGATTTCGAGACTGGGGTGTTTTCTCAGATTGCCGTGCAGTGCCGTCGTGCCACATTTCTGCACGCCAACCACGATGAAATCTGGAAGCTTGCCGGTATTCATGGGGGTCGTCTGCTCCACCTCAGCCCTCACTCACGGCATCGAACGTATAGCGACCCAACTCGATATCCTTTCGAAACAGCTGCCGCACGATTTCGACCGATTCAGCCGAGTAGTACGTGCTGTAGTGCGCGTGCTGTGTCGTGTTCGTCACGGGGAGGTCCCCAGTGAGAGTGAGCGGTGGCACATCACGACTGGCATTGAACTCGTTGATGTCCCGACAGAGTGCCGCCGGAGAGAATGTCTCGACCGGATAAATCTTGTTGACGAGTTGCTCTTCCCGATTCGTGAACACGAACTCTTCGATCCGATACCCTCGTGGATTCACGGCAGTGAGCCAGTCATCGAAGCGGTAATGCAACGCCGAAGACGCGTCATAGTTGGGCTCGAAAAAGCGAACATGATTCTTGTCCGAACGTTCGTAATAGTAGCGAGACACCATTTTCGCCCACGGATTCCGGATCATGACGAACGAAAAGTAGTCGTCGTATCGCTTGCCGAGCGACGTGCACAAGGATTCAACGATCCGAGCATTGTTGTGATGGGGATTATACGGGCGATCCACAGTGACGCCGAGTGTTGCGACACGCTCCTGAAGGAATACGGCATCGGCGACGTTTTTCCTTAGGTAGCGACGCACCGACGTCGAGGCGGTCTTGGGATTGACGAGAAAGAGAAACCGGTGCCGGTCGGACATCAGCGCCATGATGACTCACTGGTAGCGGAAGAGGGCGTCGCGAACAGGTTCTCGAATCGCCGGTCCGCGGGCCGACCCTGCTCGATCGATTCCTTTAGCCAGTCGGCCACCCCTTCATCTGACAGCGACCTCGCGATCTTCGCCGCATTCGCTCGCATCGTCGCCTGCAGGCGCGGGTCGTACATGCGTTCCATGGTGTGGGCCAGCTTGGCCGCATCGTAGGGGACCGTCATGCCGATGCCGAATCGCTCGACGAAGGCGGCACCGCATGAGCGTTCACTGCCCACCATCAGAATTGGTGTATGTGACGTGGCCACAGCGAAGAGAATGCGGCCGGGCAAGCTCAAGGAAGCCACGCCAGTGTTTTCCTCGTACCCGTCAAACGCGCCGCTTGGCACGATGACGAATGGGTACCCTCGTAACTCCGCCGCGAGACGGTCCTCGGGCACAAGCCCGAATGACGAAATGCCGGCTCTGGCAAGCGTCTCCGACGGGAAACTGAACCACGGGGACCAATTCTGACCGTACCAGTCGATCTGGAAGCCGCTGGGCTCCAACGCCGCACAGAGCCTGTCAAACCACGACTGATCCCAGAAACTACCCAGCAGTGCAGCCCGTTTCGGCCGAAATTCTTCGAGCAGAGGCTGCGGATGCTCCGCGACCAAGCTGGCGGGAACGACGGCGGGAAGGCAATGGAACGGCAGCCCATACTTTTGCTCGTAGGCGTTGCCCAGTTCCGGGTGCGTGGCCAGACGGAGCGAGCATGTTTCGAGGAACTCACGCATGAGGCTGTCAGGAATACCATTCGCGGCGACGTTTTGGTCGTCCATGATGTAGCCACACAGCCTGCAGCCATACGTCTGCGTAATGGCCAGGGCGGTGACGATCTCGGCGGCGAGAAAGGGCACGCACGTCACGCTCTTGATTTGTCTGTCGCCCAAGCCACGCCTCACCCGCCGAACTGCCTGTGGGCGAGCATCCCCCGCCGGGGAAATCTTCATATGCCAGTCGCCAAACTCCTGCGTGCCCCAGTCATCGCGGCTCCGGATCGAAAAGATGCCGCGTCTGCCCTGAAACACACGCTTCAAGAGCGGCCCGGTGCCGTGCATGTCGTTGATTTCATTGAGCGTCACCACGACGTGGACCGCCGCATCGGGGTCGGTCGGCGCCGCGGGGGAAGTCACCAGCCGGAAATCGGAATCGTCGCCACCATCACCACCCCATGAACGCCGCAGGCGGGCCATGGGGCCGAGAAGAAGGGTTCGTAAGAATTGCATGGTGGCCATATGTCACGTCCTGAAACAGCGACCTACTGGTCGTCAGTATTTGGCGTCCGCCGCAAGGCCAGAAGGGTCTGGCTCGCGGGTCAAGATGAGATCTTCGTACCGGCGGTCGTACGGCCTACCAGCGGCCAGCGACTGCCAGATCCACTCAGCCGCACCGGCGTCGGCAAACTGCCCGGCGACGGCATACGCTCTCTGTCGCATCGACAGGTTGACGTCGGGCTGCGTGATGTAGTTGACCGCCTCCGAGAATGACGCCGTGTCGTAGCCGGCGGTCACTCCGATGCCGAACTGCTCCACGAACCGCGAAGCGCCTGTCTCCCGGCTGCCAAGCACAATGATGGGAATCTGGGCCGTGGCCATCATGTAGGGGATGCGACTGGGCAGGCTTAACTGGGCGATGAAGCGGCGATCGTCTGACGCGTCCAACGTGCCACTCGGCACGACCGCATACACGTGATTTCGCAGGGCATCGACGAGCATCGGCTCCGGCAGCGGATCGCGGGGGATGATCGAATCGGCGATCAAATCGTGCCTGCCGCAGGGGAGCCAGCGGAACTCCCCGTTGCAATACCACGTCAGCGTCTCGCCCGAGCCGCGAACAGTGTTGCGCAGCAATTCCACCCACCGCTGCCCCCAGATGTTACCGATGCAGATGCCATGCCTGGAATCCGCACGCTCAGGTGGTGGAACCAGATGGTCCGGGATCATTCGTCGCGGGGCCAGCGGAGGCATGTATCCCATCGCAAGGCCGTACTTCTCGCCGTATACGGACGCCATCTCGGGTGAAATCGCCAGACGCACCTGTGATTTCGTCAGTAACTCGCGCATGAGGTCGTCGGAGATTCCGCTGGCATGGACGTTTTGATCATCCATGATATAGGTGCACAACGGTGCGCCGAAGATGTCGTGAAGCGCCAAGGCCGTGCGCACGTCGTCCGCGAAGTAGGGAACACACAAGACCCGCGCGACGGTGGTGGCGCCAAGGGCGGACGCCACCGTCGCGCGAACCGCGTCCCGTGACGTGGCCGCGTGCGAGATGCAGAGATGGTGCGCACCGAACTCCTGAGCCCCGGCATGGAAGTTCGCCGACCGAATGGAAAGGATGTTGGGGTGCCCATCGAAGAGCATCTGCAGCAGCCGTCCCACGCCGTGCCGATCGCAGACCTCGATGTGCGATACGATGACGTCGGCGCTCGAGAGCACCGGGCCGGACAGCGACGGGCCGGACAGCGACGGGGGAAGCGCGCCCGCCTCCGCTCCGCGCGGTCGGCCGGCCCACCAGGTGCGCCAGGCGTTCGCCAGCACCGTCATCGGCGGACAGCGACCGCTCATTCCACCGCCTTGGCAGGGCTTGTGGTACCGTATGCACGCAACGCCAGCACGCGGCCCGCGCTGACCGGATCATCCAGCGATGCCGACAGAACGCCGGTGCCGTCAGTGAGTGCAGTGTTGTCGACTGCCGGGCTGCGGAATCTGGTCACCGGCGATGCGACTACGCACCGAGGGATATGTGCACGTGCTGAATCGTACAAGACGATCTCGGGAGGCGGGATGGGAATGTCAATCGCGATCGGTTGACGACGCGAGGAGTCTACCTCCCGATGGTCAACCTCGCGAGCGCTCAGGTCGTCGGCCAGGATCAGGAGCACGTGCGGTGTGCTGTTATTCCGGCTCTTCGTGCTTTTGTGTGGGTGATTTGAGGGGGTCGTGCAGGTCGGTCCGCCGCCCCGGGCGATCGGCGGACATTCGCGCGATATATACAAACTGGCATCGGCTTTGGGGCTCGACCTTTCCCCTCCTCGCCTCGCCGGGTCCACCGCATGAAGCCCATTACTCGCCTCGCCCTCGCCATCGCTGCCACAGGGATGCTCGCCGCCCCCGCGATGGCGCAAACGTACAGCCTCGCTGCTGACTTTTCGACCATCACGCAGTGCGGGGCGTGGCGCTTTGGCCACTACTCCGGAACCCTGACGCCGGCCAGTTTTACGGCATTCGGTCGCTACGACAGCTGCTGGCATAGTCGATGCGGGCTGGCGTCACCTTACAATGGGTTAATTGGCTGGAACAGTACTGTGAGCGGCGACCCCGATATCGCCAAGAACACGGGCGCCACGTTCACCACGGCCGACCTTGACCAGATCACGTTCAATGCGAACCAAGTGAACTTCGCGCCGTCGCGTGGCCCGACGGTGGCCCGCTGGACGGCGCAAGCCGCGGGCACGTATGCTGTGTCGGCGATGTTCCAAACCGTTCAGGTCGGCAACTTGGCGCCGAGGGCGTACGTGTATTCAAGCACGAACGTGAGCGCGGATGGCTCGGCCGACCTCGCCAGCAGCGCGTGGAGTTTTTCAAAAACCTTCACGCTTCAGCAGGACGAATACATCGATTTCGTCGTATGGGGCGGTGACACCAACAACAAGACCACCCAAGTCAGCGCGGACATCTCCACCTTCGTCCCCGAGCCTGGAACCAATGCGCTGATGCTTTTCGGTCTGGCCGCCTTAGGTGTGGTCGCTCGGCGATGCAAGACGGCCGTAACGACGTAACACGGCGGACGCAGGACGCGCAGCGAAACGGCAAAGCCGGCCCACGTGGCCGGCTTTTGCTGTTGGGGCAATCCACCAATTGGGGGGCTCATCACGGCGGCGATGATGGAGGTGATCGACACCACCATTGTGAACGCGGCCAAGCTACAGATGGCTGGGAACCTCGGCGCGACGCAGTAAGAAATCGGGTAAGTGTCCACCGGCTACCTGCTTGCCGACGTCATCATCCGGCCGACGACCGCGTTCTTCGCGATGCGCTTCGGTCGGCGCCGCGATGCAAGTTCCTCGCCTGTGGCGTGCTCGACCGAGAATCCGCGCGCATCTGCTGTCGCGACTGTGCGCACGAGTCTCTGCTCGCGTTCTCGTGTACGTGTCGCGAATGCTGTCCGAGCTGCCCTGCCCAAGCGCCTGGCTATCTGGACGCAGTGGCCGGATACGACCCTGCTCGCGCCCCCGCCGCAGAAGCAAGCTCGCGGAATCCGGTCACGGAGGGAGGGAAGGGGGGAGGGTTGTCATGCATGGTCACGTTGCCGCTTGACGGCACCGCCAAAAGAGCCAGGGCACGGCGGGCCACGAAGTACCAGATGACGCGGAGGCGCAGAGAGCGCAGAGCGCGCTGAGAGCAGCACGAGAGAATCCTGCTCTGCGCCCTCTGCCTCTCTGCGTGATCGGTTCACGGACTGGACGCAGTGACCAACCGGTTTCGTCCCAACTGGAATGGGATCAGCTGTAAGCAAGTACCCGCTTGCCGCAAGCAATTACTTGCATTACCATCCAGACATGAATGACGACCACCGCCAACGGATCTTGCAGGCCGCAGCCCGGGTGTACGCCCTGCACGGCTGGCGTGGTGCGACCACCCGCCGCATCGCGGACGAGGCGGGGGTGAACGAAGTGACCCTGTTCCGTCAGTTCGGGTCCAAGGACGCCCTGCTCGATCTCATGATGCGCGAAAGCGCC
>CAIUOO010000124.1 GCA_903900795.1 uncultured Gemmatimonadota bacterium
CACCAGCGACTCGTTGGTGGTCGAACTGAAGTCGCTGCTCGGCAACATCGATTCGGTGTCGGTGCGCGATCCCCGCACGGCGGTCTTCTGGTTCAAGCGACGCATGCCGAGGCAGTTCTACGACGCCACGTACCACATGTACGTGTTGCCGTCCCATCTGCTCGACACCATCCCTACGGCCAAGCTCGAGAGTGCGGCCTTCGGCCGGAGTCCGGTCGGCACGGGACGGTTCCGGTTTGCGCGTTGGGAGTCGGGGCAGCGCATCGAGATCATCGCCGACACCGCGAACGCGCGCGGTCGGGCCAAGCTGGATCGCGTGATCTGGAGCATCGCACCCGACTTCGGTGCGTCGACGGTCAAACTGTTCGCGGGCGAGGCCGACTTCCTCGAGCAGCTTCGCCCTGAAAACCTGGCGCAGGTCGCGCGCACCCCGTCGCTGCGCCTGATCGACAACCGCGCGCTGAGCTACGGGTTCCTGGGATTCAATCTTCGTGACCGCGTGGATCAGTCGCGCCCCAATGCGATGTTCGGAGACGCCCGCGTACGGCGCGCGCTGCACATGGCCCTCGACCGCGAGCGACTCGTACGCAACGTCTTCGACTCGCTGGGTATGGTCGCCCTCGCGCCGGCGCCACGTGCGCTGATCCCCGATACGGCCGCCTTCATGCAGCTTCCGTACGACGTTGCGAGGGCGAAGGCCCTGCTCGATTCCGCCGGCTGGCGCGACAGCAACGGCGACGGCGTGCGCGACCGCGACGGGGTGCCGCTCGCCTTCAGTATTCTCATCCCCAGCAGCAGCGCCTCCCGGCAGCGCTACGCGGTGCTGTTGCAGGAGCAGTATCGGGCTATCGGCGTACAGGCGACACCGCAGGTGCTCGAGAACAATGCGTGGAGCGACGCGGTCGATCGCCATGCCTTTGATGCCTATCTCGGTGCCTGGCAGCCAAGCCCTGGCCTGGTCGGATTGACACAAACGTGGGCGTCGCGCGGCAGCTCCAACGCCGGCCGGTACGACAGTCCCGCGTTCGACGCCCTCCTCGACAGCGCGCTCACGACGTTCGATCCGACCGCGAGCCGCCGGTACTGGGCACGCGCGTTTCAGCAGATTGACGATGACGTACCGGCCGTGTGGTTGTACGAACAGCGCTCACCCGTGGCGATCAACCGCCGGTTCATCACGACCCCGCTGCGGGCCGACGGATGGTTTGTTGGACTGTCCGACTGGCGCGTCGATCCGGCGCAGCGCATCGATCGTGATCGCATCGGGCTGGGGACCCCGCCCTGACCACGATCGCCCGTCGCGTTCTCGTGCGCGTGCTGCAGAGCGTGGCCGTCGTCTTCTCTGCGGCCTCGCTCGCGTTCGTGCTGCTCCACCTCGCGCCGGGCGATCCAGCCACGGCCCTCGGCGAAGGCATTTCGCCGGAACTGCGGGCCACCATCCGCGCCCAGTACGGGCTCGATGACTCGGTGGCCACGCAGTACGGCCGTTGGCTGTGGTCGCTGCTGCGCGGTGATTGGGGTTGGTCGCGCGACCAACATCGGCCCGTGGTCGCCGTGCTGGCCGACGCGCTACCACGCTCGCTCTTCCTCATGGGCTGCGCCCTGAGCGTGAGTCTGGTGGGCGGCATGCTGATCGGAGCATGGCAGGGCGGCCGGGCCGGGTCGCGCCGTGACCGCACCACGTCGACCGCGCTGCTCGTGCTGTATTCGGTGCCGGAGTTCTGGCTGGCGCTCGTCCTCCTCGTCGTCTTCGCGCACCACCTCGGCTGGCTCCCCGCCACCGGCATCACCGACGAGACGTACCGCTACATGTCGACGCGCCAACAATTGGTGGATCGCGTGCGTCATCTCGTCTTGCCACTCACCTCGCTCTCGCTCGTGGGCGTCGCGGTCTTCGCGCGCTACCAGCGCCAGGCAATGCAGGAGAGCATGACGCACGCCTTCGTACGCACCGCGCGGGCGAAAGGACTCACCGAATCGGCGGTGCGCCGTCAGGCGTGGCGCAGCGCGTTGCTGCCGGTGATCACGGTGAGCGGTCTGATGCTTCCGGCCCTGAGCACCGGTGCCGTGTTCGTGGAGCGCGTATTCGCCTGGCCCGGCATGGGCTTCGCCATGATCCGCGCGATTGAGGCCCGTGACTATCCCGTCGTCTCCGCGTGCGTGATTCTCGGCAGCGCCGTCACGGCGCTTGGCGCAGCCCTCGCCGACATCGCGCGGGACCTCGCCGACCCGCGGCTGCGCACCCCGTGAGTCGCCACGTCTCGCCAGCCTTCGTGCTGATGGCGCTGCTGGTGGTCGTCGTGGTGGCCGGGCCACTACTCACGCCGTACGCCCCGAACGCGCAGCTCGACATCATTGCGCTGCGCAGCCAGGCACCCTCGCTCGCGCATCCGTTCGGCACCGATGGGGTGAGCCGCGATGTGCTCAGTCGCGTGCTCGATGGCGGACGCGTGTCGCTGGCGCTGGCGATCCTCTCGGTCTCGCTCTCGCTCGGTGTCGGTACGTTGTACGGCGCCCTGTCCACGCTGGCCGGCGGCGTGGTCGACAGCACCTTGCGACGCCTGCTCGATGTGGCCCTGTCGATTCCGCGCCTGCTGGTGTTGCTGGCGGTCGGCGCGCTGTGGGGAGCCCTGTCGTTTCCCGCCCTCGTGCTGCTGATCGGCCTCACCGGATGGTTCGACACCGCGCGGCTCGTCACCGACGAACTGCGCGCCTTGAGCGCGCAGGAGTTCACCGTGGCCGCGCGGGCGATGGGCGTTCGAGGGCCCCGCCTTCTCTGGCGGCATCTCCTGCCCCACCTGCTGCCCACGCTGGTGATCACCGCCAGTTTCGGTGTCGCCGGAACGATCGCGCTGGAAGCAGGGCTCAGCTATCTCGGTCTCGGCATCCAGGCGCCGCAGGCCAGCTGGGGGACGATTCTGCGCGACGGCGCCGGGGTCGTGCAGAGCGAGTGGTGGCTGTCCCTCTTCCCCGGACTGGCCACCGTCTTCGCCGTTCTCGCATGCAATGCCCTCGGCGACGCCTTGCGCGAGCGGTTCGCACCGAATCACGTTCCCAGTCTCGCGTCGCGTCTTGACGCCGCGCCCGCCCGCTTTTCCGGCACCACGTCGCCGCCCGCCCTCTCTCCCTCCCGCACCGTGCGCCCGTGACGATATCTGCCACACGCGACTCGACGACCGCGCCCGATCGTCCGCTGCTCGAGGTGCACGCGCTGCAGATCGCCTTTCCGGCGGGCCACGGCGTGGCGCGCGCCGTGGACGGGGTCTCGTTCACCGTATCCCGCGGCGAGTCGGTCTGCGTCGTGGGCGAATCCGGATGCGGCAAGTCGCTTACGGCGCTCTCGCTGCTCCGTTTGGTGCCGCCACCGGGTCGCATCGAAACGGGAAGCCGCATCATGTTCGACGGCGCGGACATCCTGACCCTCGACGCCGAGCGGCTGCGCGACATTCGCGGTCAGCACATGGCCATGATCTTCCAGGAGCCAATGACGGCGCTCAATCCCGTCCTCACCGTGGGCGACCAGATCGCGGAAGTGCTGCGTGTGCATACGACGCTGTCGCGGCGGGAGACGTGGACGCGCACGGTGGACATGCTCGCGCAGGTCGGCATCGCCGACGCGGGCGCGCGCGCCAAGCAGTACCCGCATGAACTGTCCGGCGGCATGCGCCAGCGCGTGATGATCGCCATGGCGCTCATCATGTCGCCCAAACTGGTCATCGCCGACGAACCTACCACCGCGCTCGACGTCACGATTCAGGCGCAGATTCTCGAACTCTTGCGCGATCTGCGCGCGCGCACGGGCATGGCGCTGCTGCTGATCACGCACGACCTTGGCGTCGTCGCCGAGATGGCGTCTCGCGTCATCGTGATGTACGCCGGCCGCGTGGTCGAGGAGGCGAATGTTGCGGAGCTGTTCGCGGCGCCGAGTCATCCGTACACCGAGGGACTTCTGGCGGCGATCCCGAAGCTGGGGCAGGAGGAAGACCGCTTGCCGACGATCTCGGGATCGGTGCCCCCGCCGACGGCGCTGCCAAGCGGCTGCACCTTTCGCGATCGGTGTCCCTACGCCTTCGAGCGCTGCGCGACAGAGGAGCCGGCGCTGTTGCCCGTGGGATCGGCGCATCGGGCGCGCTGTCATCTGATCGAGGAGTCGGCGCGACGCGCCGTCCGTCACGACGTCCGTCACGACGTGGTGCGCACATGAGTGCCACGCCATTACTCGAGGTGCGCAACCTCACCAAGCACTTCCCCATGCGCACCGGCCTGCTGCAACGCGTCACCGGTGCGGTCAAAGCGGTGGATGGCGTTTCCTTCGACGTGAACGCCGGCGAGACGCTGGCGCTCGTGGGTGAATCGGGGTGCGGCAAGACCACCACGGGCCGCTCGATTCTGCGGCTCATCGAACCGACCTCGGGTTCGGTCCGCTTCGACGGCACCGATGTACTGGCGCTGCGTGGCGAAACGCTGCGACGCATGCGGCGACGCATGCAGATCATCTTTCAGGATCCGTACGGCTCGCTCAATCCGCGCATGACGGTGGGCGCCGCGATCAAGGAAGGGTTGATCGTGCACGGACTCGCCGAGGGCAGCGCCGCCGACCGTCGCGTGTCCACGCTGCTGGACGAAGTCGGACTGCGTCCGGAGTATGCAACGCGGTATCCGCACGAATTTTCCGGCGGCCAGCGTCAGCGCATCGGCATCGCACGCGCGCTCGCCGTGGAGCCGTCATTCATCGTGTGCGATGAACCCGTCTCCGCACTCGACGTGAGTGTGCAGGCGCAGGTGGTAAACCTGCTGCGCGATCTGCAGCGCGAGCGCGGCCTGTCGTATCTGTTCATCGCTCACGACCTCGCGGTCGTCGCGCATATGGCCGACCGCGTGGCCGTGATGTACCTCGGCCGCATCGTCGAACTCGCCGCGCGCCGTACGATCTTCAGCACACCGCTGATGCCGTACACGCAGGCGCTGCTGTCGGCGGTGCCAGTACCCGACCCCACAGCCAAGCGGCAACGCATTCTCTTGCCGGGTGATCCGCCGTCGCCGGCGAATCCGCCTAGCGGGTGTGTGTTTCATCCGCGGTGTCCCAATCCGCTCAAAGATGCGGAGTGCGCCCGCGTCGTCCCGCCGCTCGAAGAGAAGGCTCCAGGACACTTCGTGGCCTGCATCAAACAACCGCTACTCCACCTTTCATCCCACGCGTCGTGACCCCTCCCCCTCTCCGTACGGACACGTCCGCACCGAACCCCGCCAACGATCGCGCGTTCTTCGGTCATCCGCGCGGACTCGGTCTGCTCTTCATGACCGAGATGTGGGAGCGGTTCTCCTTTTACGGTCTGCGCCCGCTGCTGGTGCTGTTCATGGCGGCCGCATTGGCGGACGGGGGCTTCGGCTTCGATCGTCCCGCGGCCTCGGCGATCGTGGGCATCTACGCGGCGTCGGTGTATCTGGCGTCGCTGCCCGGTGGATGGATCGCTGATCGGTGGCTCGGACTGCGGCGATCGATCCTGATTGGCGCGATGCTGATCACCTCAGGACACTTGGCGATCGGCATTTCCGGCATGGCCGGCGCGGGCGTGGGTAAAATTTTCTTCTTCCTCGGTCTCGTGCTCATCGTGCTTGGCACCGGACTGCTCAAGCCGAATATCTCGGCGATCGTGGGCGATCTGTACCCCGAGGGCGGCGCGCGACGTGATGCCGGCTTCTCGATCTTCTACATGGGCATCAATACCGGCGCGCTCATCGGTCAGCTGGTCACGGGATATCTGGGCGAACGGGTGAGCTGGCACTGGGGCTTCGGCGCGGCGGGTGTGGGCATGCTGTGCGGCCTCCTGATGTTCTGGCTCAAGGCCAAGGACACACTCGGCGCATTGGGACAGGACATCGTACGCGATTCCAATCCTGCGGTGCAGGCCAAGCGCGAAGGCACCGTACGCAACTACACCTTCGGTGGTCTCGCGGCACTGGCCTTGGTGTTCGTGTTGGCCAGCAGTGGCGTCATCACCCTCGATCCGCAAGCGATCGGCGGCGCGATGACCTTCGTGCTCGTCGGCATCGCGGTGGCGTTCTTCGGATTCCTGTTCGCGTTCGGCGGACTGACCAGCGATGAGAAGCGGCGATCCGGCGTGATCTTCGTGCTGTTCGTGTTTGCCGCCATCTTCTGGGCGGCTTTCGAACAGGCACCGACCTCCTTGCAGCTGTTCGCCAACGACTTCACCGACCGCAATCTCTTCGGGTTCGAGATCCCGGCCACGTGGTTTCAGTCGGTGAACTCGGCGTTCATCATTCTTTTCTCGCCGGTGTTCGCCGCACTCTGGATCCTGCTCGCGAAGCGCAACATCGATCTCTCCAGCCCGACCAAATTCGCGCTCGGCCTGGCCCTCGCCGGTGTCGGCTTCCTGGTCATGGTGTTCGCCGCCAACCGCGTCGTCGCCAGTGGTGGCTCGGTGCTCGTCTCCCCGTGGTGGCTGATCATCAGCTACATGTTCCAAACCATGGGCGAGCTGTTCGTGAGTCCGGTCGGCCTGTCCTCAATGACGAAGCTGGCCCCACGGCGCTACGTCGGACAAATGATGGGCATCTGGTTCCTGGCCACATCGGTCGGCAATCTGGTGGCGGGTCTCGTGGGCGGGCATGTCGATCCCACGAAGCTCGACCAGACACCGCTCGTGTTCACCGGCACCGCCATCGCGCTCTTCGGCGCGACCGTGATTCTGGCCTTGATGATCGTACCGATTCGCCGCCTGATGGCCACAGCGAAGTAAGTCCGAGGACTTACGGCCAGGTGAAGAGGCTGGACGGTGCGGTACGCTCGCGTCCAGCCTGCACCTCGCGCGGCTCGTTCCAGAACACACGCGAACGATCGATGCTGGTGAAACGCACCTCGAATCGACGCTGCGGATCGGCACTGAGCGGCAGCGCGAAGTCCACACGCCACAGCCGCCGCGACCGCGGCGGCACCGCCGCGAGCATCGACACGCCCACGGCCCCGCGCCACGGCGTGGAGAGCGAATACGGCACCGACGGCTCTGCCCAGAGGCGACCGGCCTCGGCAAATCCGGCGAACCCGACGTCCGCCACATTCAATCGTGTGGGCACCACGAGCCGCTGCTCGGCGCGGAAAACCAAGCGCCGTGCGCCCGCTTGTCTCGATGCGCGATGGCCCATGATACCGCCTTCCCGATCGGCGAGCGACAGTTGAAAGGGCGCGCGCATATCGCGCCCCGCGCTCCATTCCGACTCGACGACCGTGGTCTGTCGCACCGCCGGCCGGAAATACCACGCCAATCGGCCACTGGTGACAAAATTGTCCCACGCCTTCGCGTCGCGATCATAACGCGCTTCCGTGATGGCTTGGAGGCCGACGAAACTGCGCGTACCACCGTAGCCGCCGTACAGATTGGCGGCGACGAAATGATCGCGATCACGTGCCTGCCGGACGACGATCGAACGCCCGGCCACCAGACCGAGCTGCATGCCCACTCGAACGTCCTGCGCGCCGGTCAGTGCATCGTACCCCTGCACCTGCACGAATCGGATCGCGCGCACACCGAGGAGCGCATTGGCGCGCACGACGCGTTGCAGTGGGAACGTCGGCACGGCCGCTCCGGTCGTGTCCGGTCGGACGCCCTCCCGGGTCAGCAGCAAACTTTGCGCGTCCGTGCGATGCACTTCGCGCGTGAGCGAGGCCCCGATCAGCCGCAGGCGTCCCACGGGACCCACGCGCGCGACCGCGCCGACGTTCGCAAATTCGCGACGCACCGTGAGCGCGTTGCGCGGCAGATCACCACGTCGAAACTCCATCGGCTCGCGTGTGCCGCCAAGGCCGCCGATCCAGGCATAGCGTTGCAGGTCGGTGTAGTACGGCCGAACCACTTCCAGCCGCATGTCTTGCCCGAAGCGGTTGCGCTGCGCGAAGAGGCGGAACTCATTGCGCCCGCTCCCGAACGCGTAGTTCTCGAGCTCGACCCCCAACCGATCGTTGTACGCCTGACCATCACGCCAGTTGATGGCCGCCAGCGTCGCCGACCCGCCAAGATTCGACTCGCCGAAGCGCATCCCGCGCACCGGTGGCGACTTCGATTGCAGCAGCGGTTCAAACACCAGGCTGAAGTCGTCACGCGTTTCGACCTCGAGCCGCACGCCGCCCGCCTCGTCGTCGTACACGCGAATCCGCGCATCCACCAGAAATGGCTGCGCGCGCAAAATGCGCTCCGACTCGGCGCGGCGAATCTGGTTACAGGCGTCCCCGACTTTCATGAGCAGAAACCGACGCACCACGTCGTCCCGCGTGTTCACGTGCGTCCGTCGCACCGTGCGACGCACCCACTCGAGCCGGGTGGGGAGGCGATCCGTAAAGGGAGGCTGCGTGATGACGACAATGTCGCTGATCGGCTGCCCCGCGCAGCCCGTGACGGGCAAGCGGCCGCGGCTCGAGACCGGCGGCTGCCTCTGCCCATTGGCGCGCACGTCCTGTCCGGCCACCGTGCCGTACGGCAGACCGGCGAGGAGACACACACCGGCGAGCGCGCGCCGCGAGATCACTTGCCCATGCGGCGCTTCAGGGCCGCCAGTCGCTGTTCGGCGTCCGCTTCACGATCGGCACGCGTATCCGCCGATACCGGGGGGGTCTGCGCCGTGGATGCCGTGGTGGATGCCGTGTTGGATGCCGTGATGTGCGTCCCGGGCGCCACACCAGACAGAATCAACCGCAACTCCGCCGACATGTCGTCGTAGTCACGCTCGGCGAGCGAGAGTTCCTGCTGCTGCACCATCTGCTTGGTCTCGAGCATCGCGACGCGTTCCTGATGCTGCACCGCAAACCGCTCGGCGACAGCGACCGTTTCCTGATCGCCGATCTGCGCCGCCAAGCCCTGCCGACGGCGCACCGTCTCGAGCTCCGCGCGCTCCGCTGCCAACCGCACGTCCGTCGTCGCGAGGGACGCCCGCAGGTCATGCAGCCCCAGCTTGGCGTGCACGAGCGCGTCACGCATGGCCTGCGTCATCGAGCGGCGTTCATCTGGATCGAGGCGCGTGGAAAGTCCGCGCAAGGCATCGCGAAGCGGTTCGAACATAGGCGTGAAGGAGATCGGAGAAGGTACCCGTCGCGCCCCCGAAGGATAGTGGCGGCTCGCTGGCCCGGCACCTCGCGCCGCCGCCGCGAACAGGGGGCATGTCCGTGTTCACCCGCCATCCTCCCTGATTTCACGGACTCCCGATCTCCCCGCTCCCGAAACGCTCCGCCGGAGGCCTCTCTCTGTTATTATCGGACGCACCCCAGTACGCCAACGTTTTTTCGGTTGGCTCGCGCGTCCCGTTACCGGCTCCTGTGCTCTACCTCGCCATTCCCGCACGCAATGAGGTCGCCACCATCGGCGTCCTGCTTTGGCGGATCCGCACCGTCCTCGCTGAGTTTCCTCGCGAGTACGAGGTCGTTGTGTACGATGATGCGAGCTCCGACGAAACGGCGGAGGTGGCGGAGCAGTACGCGCACGCCATGCCCGTCACCGTGCTCCGCGGCGCCTCGCACGTCGGCTACGCCGGCGCCCTCGACGCGCTGATCCGGCATGTATCGGCGCAGACGCGCTATCCGCGCCGCGACGCCATGCTGCTGGTACAGGGTGATTTCACCGATCCCCCGGGCATCGTCCCGGAGTTCGCCCGTCGCTTCGAGGGCGGCGCCGATCTTGTGGTTGGCGAGCGGATGGTGGTGGCCGACGCGCCGCCCCCCGTGCGTCGTTTGTTCAAGGCGGCGCATTGGGTCATGCGTCCGTTTGTGCGGGTGGACGGCGTGAACGACCTCACGGCCTCTATGCGCCTGATCCGGATTTCCGCGCTGCGTGATCTCGTGCGCCAGGCCGGCTCCGAGCCGATCTGTGTCGGTGACTCATGGACAGCCAACGCCGATCTGCTGCTCAAACTCGTCCCGCTGGCCCGTCGGGTGGAGTCGGTACCGATGGAACCGACCTACGGCGTTCGCATGCGCGATACGCGCCGCGTGGCGGTGCGTGATGCCCTCGCCGCGCTCAAATGGGCCTGGGGCGCCCGCGGACGACGCGCTGTGGCCGGATCGGCCGCCGACGCCGCCGGCGACGCCGAGCGCCGTCCACCGCGTGGGGGCGCGCCCGCCAGCAAGCGACGCGAAGACACCGAGCTCTCCGTGGAGAAGCTTCGCGAGCGCGTTCGGGAGCGTCCGCGCGTTGACGACGAAGAGTCGTTCAATGGCCGACGCGAGGGTCGTCGCCGCGAGCGCGAGCGCGCCAAGGGCGAACGCCCAACGGACGAGCCGCGCGTCGCGGAGCGCGTCGTCGAGCGCGTACCGGAAACGCCAGCCGCCGAAGCGCGACCGCCTCGCGCCGAACGGCCGGAGCGACCGAAACGACCGCGGAAGGCGACGCCAGAAGGGGACGCCAAGCCGATTCGCCAAGAGCGGCTGCCGCGAGGGGAACGGACGGCACGGACCGCCGCGCCGAAGCCGGCGCGGCGCGCGCGTGACGAGTCGCGGTCGCCGTACAGCGACCCGGCAATCGAGCTCGAGGATCCCTTTGCGGCCCCCTCCGCGAAGCGCGACAGACCGGAGCGGGCGATCAAACGCGCGCCCGACCACTCAGACGCGACAGAACCGTCGGCGGAAACGCAGCCGCCCGATGTTCAGGCGTCCGGCAGCGAACGGCCATCGATCGAGCGTGACGTCAAGCGCAGCATAGTGCCGCTAACCGCGCAGGATAGCGACACCAATGACTCTGAAGACGAAGGCGACACCAACACGGGGAACGCGGAAGACAGCACCGACGGCACCGACGGCACCGCGCCGCGAAAGAAGCGGCGCCGCAACCGCCGGTCACGCCGCGGACGTGCCAAGAAGGACGGCACGGCCGACCACGCCGCTGACGGCAGTACCGCCCCCGACTCCACCGGTGACTCTACCGATGGCGACGCCGATGGCAACGTCGAGCACGACGCCG
>CAIUOO010000125.1 GCA_903900795.1 uncultured Gemmatimonadota bacterium
ACATCGGCAACCGCTGCGCCGCCGGAGCCAAACGCCAGCCATGCCGCTCCGCCCGACTCGGAGAGACTGTAGTAGCTGCCGTTGCGCAGATCGACGACCACCACCTCGCGGTCGAAGAGTTGATGAATGACGTCGGGCTCATTCACGCGATAAGACTGCTCGGTAAACACCCTGGCTGCCAACGGACTACCTCGTGTGGGGCGGTGAAGCGCGCTCGATGATTCGGGCGACAGCTCATCGTGAATCAAAAGACTGTCGTCCTCCGTTGCAGGAAACAAAACCGCGTTGCTGGAGCGATCGGCGTGAGGAGCACGTCTGCCTTGTGAGCGGGTCAATGCGGCCGTTCACCGCTTGACGGTGTGTCGAGACGGCCGGGACTACACCACTCGGTCAGGCATCCGCGTCGGAGCAGATGCTCCACCCCCGCGGGGAAAAACCGGTTGTGGGCGGCATCGCTGATGTAATGAATCATCGCCGTCTTTTTCATGACGGGGGAGTCGGTGAACTGATGCGTCTCGGCCATACGACGAAACGGGCTCCATTGCGACCACGAACGCACGGGCCGATGCCTCTGGTCGCGGCCCAAGAGGAGGGCGTAGATCGTCTGTTCCATCACCCACCAGCAGAGCGTGGCGCGCACATCCTCGGCGTGGACGTCGACGTAGGCATCGACGTAGCCGATGCTGTCGAGCAGTTGATCGCGGGGGACGTCGGCAAGCTTGCGTAGGGCGTCTTCGATGAACGGCAGATCGAGGAACGCGGTCCTGCGGTAGCCGATCATGCCCGAATTCACGTTGCGGGCCGGGTGCAGATCGAGGGAGGTCTCCATGTATCGGCGGTTGCGCGCGTAGGCCTCGGCGCCGCCGTCCACAAAAAACGGTACGCGATCTCGGACACAGTCGGCGATCGCGTCAGAATTGCGAAACCAGAGAATGTCCGAATCCATGATCAGCAGGTATTCGGCCCGCGACAGGAGGAGCGGGTGCAGCAATTTCTTGCTGATGGCATGATGCCCGAGGAAGAATTGGCAGAGTGGATGGCCGACGAGCGCGTCGCGGACGACCTGGTCGTGGTCGGCATGGATCACGCAGCCGGGGAAGTGCTCGCGATAGTGATCGAGCGAGGCCGGCGTGAGCGAGCCGTCGCTCTGGATCACCAGCCGGGCCGGGATGCCCGAATAGTGGAAGAACGATTTGAGCGCCCAGATGCTGCGGAGAAAATCTCGCTCTGAGACGAGCATGTGCAGTTCCACGTCGCTCTGGGCCGGCATCGGCACGGGCCGCGTCTCCAGAATTCGCCCGTAGACCGCCGGCCGTGGATCGGCTGGCGCCGCCGAGGCCGGCAGCTTTTCCGTGAGAAGGCGGTTGACCACGGGCGTCAGGAGGCGCTTGAGTTGGTTACGCATGGGAGTATGAGCCTGTTATTCTACGGCCGATTCGGAGAGCGACTGTCTTGAGCGGTAGTCATGGATAACACGCAGGTGAGGTCGCCGATGGAAACCGAAGACGAGATCCGCAGTCGGCTGGTCGACCCCAGGGCCACCAAGGAAACGGTGGCATTGTTCCGGTATCTCAAAACGAGTGCGCGGAGTGGCACGTTGATCGGTCAGCATGACGCCAACGTGACGTGCGCTGATTCGGACGGGGAAATCAGGCGAGTCACAGGCCACGACCCTGATGTCTGGGGCTCCGACTTCATGCACATCACCCACAAAGTGAATATCAAGCGGAGGCATTGGTTGACGGGGCGGAAGGTGCGTGATGCGAATTTCTATGCCGCCGAGGAAGCGGCGATTGTCCAGCGGGCAGTCCGCGCGTGCGACAAGGGCATCGTCAACATCTTTTGCTGGCACCTTCGTGAGCCCGATGACGAGCGCACTTTTTACGCCGCGGAAATGGCCGAGCTGAATCGTCACACGGCTTTCCGCAGTCTTCTGCCTGGCGGCAGAAATCACACGTGGTACAAACGCAGGCTCGAGAAAATTGCCGAGGTGCTGGCCGTCATGAAGTGTGCTGACGGTACGCTTGCACCGGTGATCTTTCGCCCGTTTCACGAATGCGACGCCGATCATTTTTGGTGGGGCGCACCGTACTGCTCCGCGCAGGAGTTCCGGGACTGCTGGTCGTTCACCGTTGAATATCTTCGCGATACCCTGAACGTCCACAGCCTGCTGTACGCCTTTTCCCTCGATGCGACGTTCGAGACGGAGCAGCAGTACCTGGATCGCTATCCCGGCGATGCGTATGTGGATGTCGTCGGACTCGATGACTACGCCGATTTCGAAAACAATCGCATCCAGGAGGCTGCGGCACGGCTCGCTCTCGTCTCTGCGTATGCCAAGCGACAGGGGAAGATCGCTGCGTTGACGGAGGTGGGCTATCGCACCCGGCCCGTGCCGGCTCGGCTCTATACGGATTCTTATGGTGCTGCGATAGCTGATCCATCGCTCGAGATCGCCTTCATGATGTTCTGGCAACAACAAAATCGAAGCGAAGACGGTGTCTGCTTTGTTCCTGCACCAGGCAGCGAAGCGGCCGAAGATTTCCTGGCTTTTTATCGCAGCATCCGCCCGACGGTCGACGCGCTGTCGTCATGCAGGTTCGCGGCAGGTCGCACCCACGATGGCAGCTAAAGCAGTCGGTCCTTGGCGCGGGCCAAGGCGCGGACCTCTCGCCACTGGGCGGGTGACAGTTGCCAGGCAGCGGCCGCGAGTCGCTTCACGCGCTCCGAAAGCGTGAGCGAGGCTTCGCCGTTGGCCGCTTCGAACTCCCGCATCAGGCCCGCGTAGCGCCGCCAGCCGGACAGGGCACCAGAGAGGATCTGCCCGATGGCGCGCGGACTGGCGAGAGAGGGGAGGTCGGCATTGATCGGCTCGGCATCGAGCTGCCGGAGATAGAGGTCGGCGAGCGCGGCGGCTGCGCTCCCTGCCGCCGCCATCGGCAGCGGCGATTCGCCTCCGAAGTGCTGTACGATCATGGAGACGGCGTGAACGGCCTCGTCGAGGCCCCATCGGCGGGCGTACTCGAGCGCGCAGGAAAGTTCTTCAGGATCCGTGGCCAACAGCCGGAACCAGCCGCCGCAGTCGAGGATGTCGCGGGCGATCTCATCGGGGATGAGGTCGTTCCGCAGCGCATGGTGCACGGTGAGCAGCAGGCCAAAGGCGGGGCGAACCACCGTTGTCTCGACATTGAGCACCCGCACGGGCCGGGCGGTGACCAGCAAGGCCTCCGTGTCGAAGCGGCCGAGCTTCCAGTGAAGGTCGAGATGGTTGCCGGCAGGATTGCTCAGGCTGACTGCCTGATTGCCGGCCGCCCCCGGCGAATTTTTCACGAAGGAGATGTAGTCGGCCAGGGAGCCGGTGCCGACATCCCGCCGGTAGCCGTTGGCTTCGAGCGTCGTGAGCGCGGTCGCGAGGTCACCCGCCCTGATCAGGATGTCGACGTCCTGCAGTATCCGTTCGCGGGCGTTGGCGTGCAGCAGCGCGATGACCGCGCCGCCCTTGAACGCCGCTGCGTTGACGCCCGCGGCCTGCAGCCGCTGCATCGCCTCCGATCCCGCCCGCAGGCAGAGCGAGGTGCGGATGAACTGGGCGGCCGTGGCGCGACGCAATTCGTCCGCCTCCACTGGGGGCAGCGATCGGCCGAGGGCCGCTAACCTCGCGGCGACCGCCGGCTGCACTTTCCACCGTTCGCCGAGCCGCAGCACCGCGGGCCATTCGCCAGCGGCCTCGATCTCGCTCGCGGCGGCCAGGGCAACGGCATGGGGCGAGGCCAGCAGCTGCATCAGGCGGTGGCGGGGAGACGGCGAGGACACGGCCATGGAGATGCGTCGGGGTGGGGGGAAGGTGCTGGTGTACGCCATGCGGCGTGGTATCGCGGTCGACCCGACCGGGAAAGTTCACCCCCCGTTGAACAGTTCGGTCCAGCGGCGGGCGACTTCTGCGGTCAGATATTCGGGGCGGGGCGCCACCGCCGGCCGGCCATTGCTGCACCAGTCGGCAAGTCGGTGTGTCACAGCATCGAGGTTCCGTGCGTCGAGGACCTCCGCTGGCGACAGCAACTCCGGAGCGGCACCAAAATGATGCGCCAGCACAGGCGTGCCGACGGCGTGGCTTTCGCCGAAGACCAGCCCGAAGGTCTCCGGGACCCGATACGCCGGATAAAAGTAGCAGAACGAATCCGCGAGATGCTCGCAGAACTCGTCGTGCGACAGCGGCCCCAAGTTGACGACATTTTGGGGGAGCCTCAGCATCTTCGGCGGATCATAGAAGGAGACTTGCAGCTCTACATGTGGCAGCGTGCGACGGACGTGCTCGAATGCGGTAAGCACGAGGTCAAGCCCCTTCCAGACGCTTCCGAAGAACAACTTGTTGGGGTTCGTGGGCCGACGAGTCGCAGGGGTGCGCAGGTGCTCCGGCACACCGACCAAATTATAGACGTAGGTCCTTCTGACCCGATTGAGCTGGTGCGCACTGCGGATCAGGCCCCTGCTCGCGAATTGTTCGATATTCGCCAAATGGGCTGCAGACACACACACGAGGGTCGAATCCGTATTCAGTAGGGCGAGCACCATCCGGAGGTGCCGAGCCTGATTGCGCGGGTGCGTGAACCAGGAGGCAGGAGGCTCATGCCAGTCGTGCATCCACAGGAACAACCTCGCGTGCGGGAACAGCGTTCTCATGCCCCACAATCGCTCTGGTCGTCTCAGAACGACAACCGCGTCGGGCCGCAGGTCGCGACTCACGTGCTTCAACGGGACGAACTCGACCCCGCCGGAGATTTCAGCGTGATCGCGATTGTGTTGGGCCACGATGACACGGCGAGTCTCCGCCAACCTCACAGCCAATCGTACCACCGTTCCCTCGGTACCGCCCAGCCCCGTCGCCCGCTGCCGATCGAGATTGGCGTTGTATGGCCTGGGACAGGCGGCATCAACAAAAATGATCGCCTGCATAACCGCTCCTAAGCCGAGTGTGCGTGGTCAGCGTTTCTCCCACACGTCGTGGTGATCTAATTCCCCCGAGGCCGACCGCGAGCCTCTCCCGTTGGCTCATGCCGGAGCAAGCCGCGCATGCGTGTCAGTCCAGCCGACCAATGGCAGCCCCGTACACGTCTCAATGCTCCAGAGCACTCTCCCCATGCCGGGTATGCGGCCCAAAAGCGAGCGCCCGCCGCACCTCCGCACCAGCGCAACATATCGACGGTAGGCGGCGGCGGTGGTCACGCGGTCCATCCAGCCGTCAGCGGGCAGGTCGGCAACATGCCGGAGCGGCTCCAGGCAGAACCGGTCTGAACCTTCGATGTCGATCTTCATGTAATGGGGAACGCCATGAGTCCGCAGGCACTCGACAAAACTGACTGCCGCCACCGACAGCTGTCGAGTGGCGGCGCCACGTTGGATGCGCCTCGAAGGCGACCACACGGAACCCCTTCTTCAGGTAGTAGGCCGTGTCTTCTCCCTGGTGGAAACCGACGTCGTAAATGAGGTCCGAGTATTTGGGCATCTGCCTTCCTGGTTTCTGGCTATCCACTGGTTCGGTATGATATTACGCTTCGAAAACAAGCGATCCAAGCACGTTCCGGAGGCGTCGCCCACGCCCCAGCACATTGGCCTTGGTGTACCTGATTCCATGGATTCCGGACCATCGACGCCCACCCTTCTGCCGCACGTCGCGGTCGTCATCTGCACCCGCCACCGGCCTCCGTCGGTGGTGGATGCGGTTCGCTCTGCGCTCGCGTCGCGTCCGGCCGCCACGTGTGTAATCGTCGTCGATCAGGCTGACGTCGACGCGAGCGATCCCTTGGCCGAATTCGACGGGCTGGCTCGGTTCATACGCATTCGTCACGACGCCGTCGGGCTCTCCCGCGGCCGCAACGTCGGCACGGCGGCAGCGGCGGCGGCCGGAGCGACGATCGTCGCCTACACCGACGACGATTGCGTTGCGGCGCCGGCCTGGCTGAGCGGGTTCGATGCGGCGTTCGCCGGTGCCGACGACGTCGCCGCTGTGTTCGGAACCGTGCATGCGGCCCCCTACGACCGCACGGCCGGCATCATTCCCGCCTACGAGGCACGCCAATCCGTCGTCCTGCGGGGGCTCGTGAACAAGCCGCGGGCCGAGGGCATCGGTGCCTGCATGGCCGTTCGCGTTGATGCCTGGCGGCAGCTTGATGGATTCGACGACTGGCTTGGGGCAGGCACCTCGATGGCATCGGGCGAAGACACCGACTTGATCGTCCGACTGCTGCACCGGGGATTTGCCGTGGCGGAAACCTCAGCCGCCGAGGTGATCCACTACGGCTTTCGCGACTGGCCATCGTGCCGGGCACTGGTCGCCGGATACATGCGGGGAATCGGGGCCGTCAATGCCAAGATGATCCGGCTCGCAGGAATCGGGGGCCTCGCTCCGCTCGCGACGCTCGGCGGTCGATGGCTCGCCGGTCGGCCTGTGGTCGATCTCAACCATTTCCCGCCCCGCTGGTTCCGGCTCCGCCGGTTCCTCGAGGGGGCGACGACCGGCTGGACGCGGCCGATCGATCGCCGGTCTGGCCGGTTTCTGCCGGTTCAGGGTCCTGCCGACCTCACGCCCCCGACGACGAGCCGCCGCGGATAAACCGCTCAAAGTTGGGCGACGTCCGCATGATCCCGCCGTCGATGAGCGGTTGCACGCCGGCCCACCGGCGGCTTCCGGCATAGAGCACATGGGGCGTCTTGCGATCGCCAA
>CAIUOO010000126.1 GCA_903900795.1 uncultured Gemmatimonadota bacterium
GAGGATGTGCGTGTTCTTGAACAGCGCGATCGCCGACTCCGTGCGCAACTGCGCCAGCGCTTCGGGCGTGCGGCGCAGATTGAGCAGGCCACGCTTCTTGGCTTCGACCACCCACTCGTCGGAGTAGTTGTTGCCTTCGAACCGTACGGCTTCCGATTCCTTGAACGCCTTGGCGGCCACCGTGAGGGCGGCGTCGTCGGTGCTCTTGCTGGTCTTGAGCTCCGCCTTGAGCTGCTCGATGATCTCGCCGATCGCTTCGGCCACGGCGGCCTGCAGCAGCATGACGGGGAAGGCGATGCTCTGCGACGCGCCGACGGCACGGAACTCGAACTTCGAGCCCGTGAAGGCGAACGGTGACGTGCGGTTGCGGTCGGTGTTGTCCTGCTCGACTTCCGGCAGCTTCGCCACGCCGAGCTTCAGCATGGCCTGTTCGGCGTTCTTCGGCGACGTCTTGCCGGCGGCGATGTCTTCGACGACCTGCGTGAGTCCCGAGCCGAGGAAGGCCGAGATGATCGCGGGCGGCGCTTCGTTGGCGCCGAGGCGATGCTCGTTGCCGCTCACGGCGATACCGGCGCGGAGCAGACCGGCATGCTTGTGCACGCCCTTCAGCACGGCGGCCAGGAACACGAGGAAGCGGATGTTCTGGTGCGGCGTCTTGCCCGGCTTGAGCAGGTTGGTGCCGTCGAGCTGGTTGTCGGACGTGATCGAGAGCGACCAGTTGCAGTGCTTGCCCGAGCCGTTGATGCCGGCGAACGGCTTCTCGTGCACGATCGCCTGCAATCCATGTCGCGGCGCGATCTTGCGGAGGATGCTCATCACGAGATGGTTGTGATCCACCGCGATGTCGGTGTCCTCGAAGATCGGTGCGAGCTCGAACTGACACGGCGCCACTTCGTTGTGCCGCGTGACGATGGGTACCGCGACCTTGTACAGCTCGTGTTCGACTTCGCTGATGCAGGCCTGCACGCGCTCGGGGATGCCACCGAAGTAGTGGTCTTCGAGCTGCTGGCCACGTGGGGGCGGCGCGCCGATGAGTGAGCGCGCAGCCATGACGAGGTCGGGGCGCAGTGCGAAGTGCGCGCGGTCGACCATGAAGAATTCCTGCTCGACGCCGAGGGTCGTGTTCACCCGGAGCACGCCGGTGTCGCCGATGAGTTCGAGCAACTCCATGGCGCGGTGCGACAGCGTGTCGGAGCTGCGCAGCAGCGGCGTCATTTCGTCGAGCGCTTCGCCGTTGTAGCCGATGAAGACCGACGGAATGCAGAGGTACTTCACGCCACCGGTCTCGCTGATGAACACGGGGGACGCCGGATTCCACGCGGTGTAGCCGCGCGCTTCCCACGTGGCGCGCAATCCACCCGACGGGAAGCTGGAGGCGTCGGGCTCGGACTGAATGAGCTGCTCTCCCGTGAACGACTCGATGGGCAGCTTGTTCTCGTCGAAGCTCAGGAAGGCGTCATGCTTTTCGGCGGTGAGGCCGGTCTGCGGCTGGAACCAGTGCGTGAAGTGTGTGACGCCGCGCGACATCGCCCATTCCTTGATGACCTGCGCGACGACCGGCGCGATCTCGGAGTCAAGCTTTTTGCCGAGGCGGATGGACGCTGCGAGCTTCTTGTAGATGTCCTTGGGGAGCTTGGCGCGCATCTGGCGCAGCCCGAAGGTGTTCATACCGAACCAGACGCTGGTCGGCTGCAGAATGCCGTTTTCTTCCGGGCGGACGGTGATGCGAACCGGGCGCTGCGTAACTTCGCGCATGGCAGCGACGCGCGAGCCGTTCATGGAGGACATGGCGATGTGTTTTTGAGGTGGTAGGCGGCGCATCGGCATTGCGTATGCCAGACTGTACCGCGATTCGTGCATAATCTGCAGAAATATGTCAGTATCCGGCTAGAAATCCAACTGTGGGTGAACGTTTCGTGCCGGCGTTTTTGCAGAATGTGCGCAAATTACGGTACAGTCAGGTAGGTTCGTCAGTTTTATCGAACATATACCGAAGACGGATCTCCTCTGCGTCCTCCTTCTCTCTGTGTGATCTGTTCGTGTTCCGGAACCGATCACGCGGAGGGGCAGAGGGCGCAGAGCACGCAGAGGGGTTTGGCGGTGTTGTGGTCGACGCGGTACACTGGGGCATGCCAACAGCATTCTTGATTACACGCGCGCGACTGGGGTCGGTGCTGTTCGCGGCGGTGGTCGCGGTTGCCGCCTGCAGTGGCGACGACACCCCAAAGGTCGATTCGACGGCTAGCGCACCCGTCGCCGCGGTCATGCCGCGGCCGGCCACGCCCAGCGACTCGGCTTGCCCACGCGACGGCACGTGGAAGCGGTGCGCCCTTGAAGATCGCGTCGTGAAGTCGGGGCTGGCGTTCAAGCCGGCCGGCGACTCGATGAAGGTCGCGTATCTGAGCGTGCCGGGGGTGCGCTACAAGATCGGGCTGACGGCGACGATGGTCGCCTTCTTCTATACCGACACGCTCGCTGCCGCGAAGGACGTGACGGCACTGGACCGGTTTCGGCTGACGCCACGCGGCGACACGATCGGGGCGTGGAAGTCGGTGCCGAGCGATGTGATCTGGTCGGGGAATCTGGTGGCGGTGCTTTTCGACGCCTCGGCCACGCAGGTCGAGCGCATCCGCCTGACCATCACCGCCGGAGCGCCGCAGCCCTTAAGCGATGCGGCGAAAGCGGCGAAGGCGGCGGCCGATGCGCCGACGGTACAGAAGCTGCCGCCAATGCCGGCGCGCTAGCGCGTCGGCGCCTCGAGGGCGCCGCCGAGTGTTTCGGCCGTCCTGGTGACGGCATTGGTGTGAAAATCGCCGACCTTGGCCGGGTCGATGCCCATCGCCGTGGCGATTTTCGCGGCGTTCTGGCGGGGAAGAACGCGACAGAGGGGTGGCGCAGACGGCGTCGTCGTAGCGACTCTACGATGACGCAACGGCTCGCGAGGTACTCTGTCGGGCTTCGGACCCGTTGTGGGTGTCCCGTCATCTTCCTTCGGTCAGACATGAGCATTACCACGCTTGACGGTAGCCTTCACCGCGGCTGCGGTGGCCGGTACGCCCTTCAGACGGAAACGGTGACCATGCGCATCAGCGGCATGGCGGCCGAGGTCACGCGCGAGTTCTATCGGTGCGAGAAGTGTGCGCACGAGAACCGCACGATCGATCAGCGCGACGTGGCGGAGAAGTCGGCGACCGAGCAGATCCGGGTCGCCCACGATCTGCTGGCGCCGAAGGCGATCCGGCAGTTGCGGGAATCGCTGGGGCTCACGCTCCCGCAGTTCGCCGAGCTGTGCTATGGCACGCCGAAGGGCATCGTGGAAGGATGGGAGAAGGGGAAGTACCTGCAGAATCGCGACGCCGATGCGCTGATTCGTGGCCTGCTCGATCGCGAGACGCTGGAAAAGCGGGCGGCGAAAGCGGGGGTGACGCTGCCGGTGGTCGTCGACCCGGCGCTTGCCCCCGCCGTCTGAACCCGAGGACGTTCCCATCGCGCTGATCCTCACCCACGAGCTGACGCGTCGCTTCGGCGACGTGACGGCGCTGGACGGCCTCACGGTCTCCATCGAGCCCGGGATCACGGGCCTCGTGGGGTCGAACGGGGCCGGCAAGAGCACGTTGGTGAAGATCCTGCTGGGCCTGCTCGAGCCCTCGAGTGGTTCGGCGCAGGTGATGGGTCATGATGTCGAGCGCGAGAGTGGCGCGATTCGCGCGCTCGTGGGCTACATGCCCGAGCACGATTGTCTGCCGCCGGAAATGACGGCCGCCGAGTTCGTTTCCTTCATGGCCCGCTGTTCGGGACTGCCGGCCACGGCGGCCCGTGAACGGGCCGCGGAAGTGCTTCGACATGTCGGGCTGTTCGAGGAGCGCTACCGGCCCATGCGCGGCTACTCCACCGGCATGGCGCAGCGCGTGAAGCTGGCGCAGGCGCTGGTGCACGATCCGCGTATTCTGGTGCTCGACGAGCCCACGAACGGACTCGATCCGGCCGGGCGCGACGAAATGCTGGCGTTGATTCAGCGCACCGGCCGCGAGTTCGGCATTTCGGTGTTGGTGTCGTCGCACCTGCTCGGCGAGCTCGAGCGCGTGTGCGATCATGTCGTGCTGATCGATGCGGGACGTTTGGTGCGCGCGGCGCGACTCGGCGCGCTCACCGGCGAGACCGGCACGTTGCTGGTGGAAGTGGATGGTGATGTGGAGGCGTATTGCGCCGCGCTCGCGGCGCAGGGGCTCGTGGTGCAGCGGGACCTGTTGCGCGTGTTGGTGGAGCTGCCGAACGGCGATGATGCGGAGAGTGTAGCGCGCATGTTCGCCACGCACGACATCGTGCGCGATGTCGCCGTGGCTACCGGGGTGGGGCTGTTGCGTATCGAACGGCGTCGTGGACATCTCGAAGACCTGTTCGCCGGTGCCACCGCATGAGCCATGCCGTGAACGACACCACGATTCACGACCTCGGCTACCAACGCTACGAGGGTGCGCGCGACGGAGTGCGCGGGGCGTGGCGGGCGCTGTTCGGGCAGGGATTCCGGGCGATGTTCGGACTGGGACGTCCGCTCAAGTCGAAGGCGGTGCCGGCGTTCGTGCTGGCGGCCACGATGCTGCCATGTCTGGCCACACTGGCGGCGTCGTCTGCCACCAAGGGGCAGTTGCCGATCCTGTACGGCAATCTGATCGAGTCGCAGCTCATCCTGTTCGTGCTCTTCGCCGCGGCGCAGGCGCCGGAGCTGTTGAGCCACGATCAACAGCATCGGGTGTTGCCGCTGATTCTCACCCGCGACGTGACGCGCGATGTGTACGCCAGTGCGCGGCTCGTGGCGGTGTTGTGTGCGTTGCTGGTGGTGTGCGCGGCGCCATTGCTGCTGCTGTACATCGGGGAGATCGGCATTGCCGCCGACCCGGCTGCGGCGTTCGCCAAGATGGGCACCAAGGTCGGACCGGTGCTGATGCAGGCGACGCTCACCGCGTGGGTGATCGGTGCGATCGGCGCCGCGATGGCCTCAATGACGGCGCGGCGCGCCTACGCCACGGCCTCGGTGATCGGGGTGTTCCTGGTGGCGGCGGCGGTGTCCATCGGACTCGATGATCTGGCCGGTGTCTCTGCCGACGTGTCGAGATTCGTCGATCCACTGCGCTCACTGCACACGATGTCGCTGATTCTGTTCGGCGAGAAGAATCGCGCCATGGAGCTCACAGCCCCGCCGCCGCTCTGGATGTTCGCTGCGCTGGCCCTCTCACTTGGTGCCGCCGGTGTGCTCGCCACATTCTGGCGTGTGCGCCGGGTGCGCGTATGACCGACGGGCGTATGACCGACGCGCAGGTGCCGCTCGCGTTCGATCGGGCGTCGCACTGGTACGGCGATGTCGTTGCCGTAAACGATGTGACGTGCTCCATCGAGGCTGGCATTACCGGATTATTGGGGCCGAACGGCGCCGGCAAGAGCACCCTGCTGCAGATGGCGGCGGGATTGCTCGCGCCGTCGAGTGGCACGGTGCGTGTGTACGGTGAGTCGCCACTCGACCATCCCTCGATTTTTCGTACCGTGGCATTGGTGCCGGAGCGCGAAGCGCTGCCGTCGATGTTGTCGGCGCGCGCCTTCGTGGAGGCGCGCGCTGTGTTGCTCGGCCTGCGCGATCCGAAACTCGCCGCGCTGCGTGCGCTGACGACGGTCGAGATGGACACCGTGGCCGACCGCAAAGTCGGTGGGTTCAGCAAAGGCATGCGACAGCGCACCAAGCTGGCGGCCGCGCTCGTGCACGAGCCCTCGCTGTTGCTGCTCGACGAACCGTTCAACGGACTCGATCCGCGTCAGCGCCTGCACATGATGCGGCTGCTGGAAGACCGCGCCCGTGAAGGCACGGCGGTGTTACTCAGTTCGCACATTCTGGAAGAAATCGAAGGCGTGGCGTCGCGCATCCTGGTGATGTTGTCGGGGCGCCTCGCGGCAAGCGGCGATCATCGCACGCTGCGTCGCATGATGACCGACCGGCCGCACACGGTGCGCATTCGCTCCACCAACGATCGCGCGTTGGCGTCGGCGCTGCTGTCATCGCCCACCGTCATGGGGGTCGATCTCGAGGCTGACGCGTTGCTGGTGCGAACGGCTGATTACACGGGCTTCGCGCACCACATCGGCACGGTTGCGAAGCAGGCGTCGATCACGCTGCTGGAAGTGCAGCCCACCGACGAATCGTTGGAGCACGTGTTCGCCTATCTGGTGGCCCGATGAGCGTGGCATACGGTCGGATTTCGCCGTGGGCGACGGCGCGGGTGTTGGTGCAGCTCGCGTGGGCCCGTACCTTCTCGGTCACGCTGGTGGCGGGGGTGAGCGTACTCTTGCTGTTGCCGGTGCTGTTCGCGCTGGCCTTCGCGTCGCGCGGCAGTTTGAGTGGTGATCCCGTGGCGTTTCTGGTGCAGCGCTACGACACGCTCGTGTGCGGGCTCGCCATGCCGCTCATCGCGCTGCTGATGGGCACCAGCGCGTTCAGTGCCGAAACGGAAGACGGCACGCTGTTGTATCTCGTGACCACGACCACGCCGCGCTGGTGGATTGCCTGTGTGCGCGTGATGTACGCGTCGATCGTGACGGGGCTGCTTTCGGCCTTCGCGGTGTGGAGCACCGGTGCGATTGCGGCCGACGGCAGCAACCCGGAGCACGTAACGTCGGCGTTTACGGTCGCCGTGCTGTTCGGCGGCGCGACCTACGCCGCGCTGTTTACCGCACTTGCGTTGCTCACGCGCCGCGCATTGGTGGCCGGCCTCGTGTACGTGCTGTTCTGGGAGGGCGCACTGAGTCGCACGTTCCCCGCCCTGCATTACCTGAGTGTGCGTCAGTGGACGTTGGCCGTGGCCTCGGCGCTTACCGATTCGTCGGAACAGGCGCTGCAGGATGGCCCGTCGCTCGCCGCGTCGGTGATTGGCGCGGCGGTGTTGGTGGTGCTGTCGGTGTATGTGGGCGGACGGCGACTGCAGCGACCGCGAATGCAACGATAAATGCGAAGTAAGGGGTCGGGAGTAGGGGGTAGGGAGTTCTCCGTACCCCTTACTCCATACTTCTTACTTCGCTTTAAGCGCAGCTTGCAATTCAAGATCCGGGATCGCTTTCCGCAGCACGTGGTCGATTTGCGTGAGGCGTGCGGCCGGCGAACGTTCGGCGAGCAGGCGATAGCGGCTGTCGAGATCGAGATCGATCATCGCGCCAACGCTCCACGCCACCTGTGCGGCATCGTCGGGCAACTCGGGGAGTGGGTCGGTGTCGTCGTTGAGCGTGCGTACGGCCCGCACGACCCGCTTGAAGTTGGCGATCACTTCGTCGGCGGCGACGGCGAGTGCCACCGGTGACCCGCCGGTTTCGTCGGGCACAACGGTGCCGGTGGCCACGAGATACGGGGCGTCGTGTTCGACGAACGCGGTGAGTGCAAATCGTTCGCCGCCCGTCACGATGATGTTGGCGCGGCCGTCGGGCATCATCTCGACATCGGTGACCTTGGCGACGCAGCCCATGCGTCCCGCTGGCAAATCGCGTTCGGCAACGCCCGGTATCGCCGCGATGATGCCGAAACGCCCGTCGCCCTCGCGCACATCGGCCAGCAGCTGCCGATAGCGCGGTTCGAAGAGGTGCAGCGGCAGCAGGGTGCCGGGGAATAGCACGACACCCAGCGGGAAGACGGGAAGCAGGAGATCGGTCACGCGGGAAATATCTAGCGAAAGCGCGTGATACGCTCCACCGCGTGGCGGTGCGACCGGAATCCATCCTCTCCCGGGCGGCCGAGGGCCACCATAGCGGTGATCGTGGCGCTGGCGGGGATATCAAGGATGGCTTTGATGCGGTCGGCCTGGAATCCGAGCATCGGCGCCGTGCCGAAGCCTTTCGACGCGGCGATGAGAAGCAGATAGCCGAGCGCGATGTTGGCCTGCCCGTTGGCCCAGGCGGCGCGTTCCTCGGCACTCATGGCACCGAAGCTCTGCTCGAGCGATGCCAGTGTGGCGGCGCGCTTCTCGGGGGTGACGTCGGGGTGCACGATTTCGCCGAGGTTGGCCATGGTATCGTCCATGTCGGCGTAGAGCACGATGACGACCGGAGCGCCACCGACCTGCTTCTGGCCGTACGACGCGTCCTCGAGGGCGTTCTTGATGGACTGGTCGCGCACAACGATGAAGCGCCACGGCTGGACATTGCGGCTCGAGGGGGCGCGGCCGGTGAGCTCGAGGAGCGAATGCAGCTCGTCGTCGGTGACGGGCGTGTCGAGGTACGCGCGCACCGAACGACGCGTCATCGCGGCATCGGCGGCGGAGGAAGCTTTCGTAAGCATCTCAGTTTCGCTCTGTTGGTGTGACGTCTGTTGACGTGAACAAGCGTCGGTGCGCACACTCAGTTCCCGGCGCCGTTGCGGGTCCGATATGAAAAAAGATTACCCATTGCTTCGGGTAATCTTTTTACGTCCAGTTACGTAAAACCTCACCGTATTTCAGTTTCAGTTATACGGTCGTGCCCGTCAGCCCCTACCACTACTACTTGTCCACCAGCCACGCCCGTCGCAGCGATACCGTCCGTCGCTCCGGTCTTCGTAATGCGGCGTTTCCACGCCTCCGTGGAGCGTACACGCGCCTGTTCCGCCCACGACCGCATCCAGCTCGGCGTCAGTGAGCGGTTCGTCGGTCGGGCGCAGTTCGTCGGACATCGGGACCGCCGGTATGACTGGGGGAAACGGAAGTGGGACGGTACCGAATTATACATGCAATGAGGACGGTGAGACGTTGTGCGGGTCCCAAGTGACTGGTTACATTGCCGCGCTGGCAGGAGACTCTTTGTTCAGCCACGGCCGAGCGAAATCGTTACCCGCACGGTTCCCCGACCTGACACGCCTGGGGAATCAAAAAGTTTGTAAGTGTTTGTTGCGCAACACGTTAAGGCGCCGTCGCCAAGTGGTAAGGCAGGAGACTGCAAATCTCCCACCGTCGGTTCGATTCCGACCGGCGCCTCTGATGACTGCAGTACTGAGTTCTGGGTCCTGCGTTTTGAGCATGAGGAAGCGGGCGACTCCCTAATGGGAGCCGCCCGCTTTTCATTACGTCCGCTACCCGGGATAACTAGTCCCAGTACGCGGTGAAGTCGTAGTACGCGGCCCCCGAGCGGCGATCGTAGATCCGGATGATCGCGGTATAGCCGTTCCAGGCACTCGGCTGCTGGACCACCGAGATGCTGCCGCGGCCAGACCGCTGATCGATGCGCAGGTTCACATTGCGGTTCGGCAGTCCGCCGCCGCGGATGTTCGCGTTCACGTCGCTGGCACGGACACCGCTGCGGGTGATGGCGTCCACCCGACGGCCGGAGATCTGGATATCCACCACATCGTCGACCCGTCCGCTCCAGATCAGCGCGCCCGCTCCGCCGTTCCGGCGGTTATTTCCGCGGTCGTCATCGCGGCGACCAGACACGTCGTCGCCACGGTTATCGACGTATGCGGTCAAGCGATACCTGTCGGCACCGGCCCGTGGATCGCGCACCCGTAGCACGGCCTGATAGCCGTTGCGGGCCGAGGGCTGTTCGATGACCTCGACGTCGCCGCGTCCGTCATCGAGTTGCACGACCACGTTGGCGCTGGTGCGAGGCAAGGCAGAGTTGACGCGCGTGCGGTTTGGTAAGTGGGCGTCGAAGCCGCGCGTGCTGACGTCACGCCCACGCACGACAATGAGCACTTCCCGGTCGACGCGGCCGGTCCACGTAAAGAGAGGGCGGTCGGCGCCGTACCCTGCGGATCTGGAGGCGACTACCTCGAGGACCGGGCTTATGCCATCCGCCTGCGGGGCAGGCGCCGCGCCAGCGTGGGCCGCGCCAGCGTGGGCTGCAGCGACGAAGAGCCCTACGCACACCGGCACGGTGACGACAGAGCGGCGGACACGAGATGAAAGCGAACGATGCAGCGTCATGTGCTCCTCCAAAGAGTGAGAGTCACAGCCGTATAGGGCATCAGTGGTGCCACGTGCCATCGGCCCGGGCCGAGCCTGCGCCGCGACGGCGCGTGATGCCACGACTGCGACGCAAGTGCTTACGTTGGAGGGTGTTCACGCACGCGCGCGGACGACGGGACGCGTCTCCGCGGCGTGCGTGGCGTGCGAGCACTGTCCCAAAACGCGGACAATCCCGATGGTTTCGGCAGGACGCGCGGGGAGACGTTCCGGCGCGCATCATTCCCGCTACATTGCCCGTCGTCTATGAAAATCCTGACGTGACATCGAACCCACTGCGGTCTGCGCCACGAGTGTTGGCGGCTCTGGCCGTTGCGCTGGCCGCCCTCGCCGTGCCGACGCATGTGGCGAATGCCCAGGCTTCGGGGCAAACACCGTCGGCGGCACCGGCTCGCGGCCAGCAGGCATGGCGCGATGCGCTGGCGGATTCTCTGGTCCGCCGCGCGATCGATCGGCGTAGCGTGCAGCTCGCCGACAGCACGCTGCTGAGCTACACCGCTAGTGCGCACGGCTTCCTGGCGTTTCTGGCGCAGCTGGGCGAAGGGGTGATCATTCCGCCCAAGGTGGTGCAGAGCGAAGAGCTGCAGCTGTCGCTCGCCTGGTGGCAGCCGGGGCGCAGCGCGCAGCGACTGGTGGGTCGCCGGGATACCACGCTGCTCCCGGCCGACGTGGGCTACTATCGCGATCGCTACAGCGTGGTGCTCGACAATCTGCCCGATCGCATTCGACTGGGCGACGGTCAGGACGTGCGCGACGTACCGCATCCGCTGGCCGCGCTTGCCCCGCGCATGTATGAGTACGCGATGGGCGCGGCGTTGCGTATTCGTATTCCTGGTCGCGAAATCGTGGTGGACGAAGTGAAGTTCCGTCCGCGCGATGCGGCGCAGCCGGCGGCGGTGGGCTCGGTGTATCTCGATCGGGAAACGGGTGCGGTGGTGCGGTTGTCGATGACGTTCACACGCGCCGCGATCATCGACAAGCGTATCGAAACACTGGTGGTCACGCTCGAAAACGGACTGGTGCGCGAGCGCTACTGGTTGCCGCGCCGGCAAGAGGTGGAGGTGTCGCGCGGCAGCACGTGGTTCGATATTCCGGTGCGCGGCATCGTGCGCGGCCGCTGGGAAATTTCGGGGTACACGGTGAATGAGCGCATCGCGCAAAGCACGATGGTGTCACCGCGTTGGAGCGCGGCGCCGCGCGATTCGGCCAAGGCGTACCCGTTCACCGGTCGCGTGATCGATGTGTTGCCGCCGGACATTCAGATCGCGAGCAGCGAGGAAGTGGTGCGCGCACGGGTGCAGGCGGAAGCGGCGATTCGCAGTTCGATGCTCTCGCGCCCCACGACCGCGTCGGTGACGGGTCGTGGCATCAGCGATCTGGCGCGCTTCTCTCGCACCGAGGGGCTCGCCCTCGGGATCGGTGCGTCGCATCGCAGCCGCATTGGCGTACAGGTGGGCGGTCGCGTGCGCTATGGACTCGGTGATGAGCAGTTCAAGGGGCAGCTGGCGATCGGTCCGGTGCCGGCATTCGGACGCACGCCGTTGGTTCAGCTATTTGCCGAGCGCGACTACCGCGATCTCGCGTTCGCCGAGCGGGCCGGTGTCACGAATTCGATGGCCGCCGCGCTGTTTGGTAGCGACTACACCACGCAGGTGGATACGCGCGCCGTCGGCCTGTTGTGGCGTCGCACGCCCACGAGTGCGTTCACGTGGCGCCTCGCGTATGAGCGCGATCGGCCGTTGTCGGTGCAGGCGCATGCGGTGTCCGGGCGGTTCGCGCCCACGCTCGCGGCGTGGGAGATCGACGGTGTGCGGGCCGAGGTGCAGGGTGCCGGTGGGTGGATTGGGGCCGACGCACGCGGGGCGCGCGGGACCTGGTCGTTGCAGCTGAGCGCCGGTTCGTATGAACGGAACGAGACGCTGGTGGCCCGCGCGCAGGGGTTGGTGCAGATCACGAAGCCGTTGGGCGGCGATCGCGCGCTTTTTCTGCAGACCTTTGCCGGTGTGGCCGGTGGACGTGCCCTGCCGCCGCAGTGGCTGATCTTTGCCGGCGGCCCGTGGTCGGCGCCGGGGTATGACTTCCACGCGTTTGCCTCGCGGGCGATGCTGTCGCAGCGGCTCGAGCTCCGGCAGCCGATGCCGGCGCCGTCGATTCCGCTGGGGCGGTGGGGGAAATCTCCTCCGCACGTCACGCTCGCACCGTTTGTGCAAGTGCTGGCCACCGCCAGTGGAACGCCGGACCGGCCGACGACGGCGGCGCTTCGGCCGTCGGCGGGGTTGGGTGTGCTGATGTTCTACGATCTGGTGCGGGCCGACGTGGCGCGCGGCCTGCGCGACGGGAAGTGGCGCTTCGCGATCGACATCGATCGCGGCTTCTGGGGGATTCTCTGAGCGAACGCTACGACGCGGCGTACTTCGACAAGTGGTACCGGCACCCCACGCATCGGGTGAAGACGGCGGCTGAGCTCGCTCGGCAGGTGTCGTTCGTATTGCACACGGCCGAGTGGGTGTTGGGGCGACGCGTGCGCACGGTGCTCGATGTGGGCTGTGGCGAGGGCAACTGGTATGTGGCGCTGCGGGCGCTCCGTCCCCGCCTGTCGTATCAGGGGGTCGATCCGAGCGCATACGCGGTGGCCACGTTCGGGGCGCGCCGGCATCTGCAGCAGGGTGGCATTGAGGATCTTGGCGCGCTCGATCTGCGCGAGCAGTACGATCTGGTGGTGTGCTGCGGGATGCTGAACTATCTGTCGATCCCTCAGCTCACGCGCGGTATGGCACAGGTCGCGCAGCGCACGGGCGGTATGGCGTATCTCGAACTCTTCACGAAGGACGATCACTTCGAAGGGGATACCGATTGGCCAGCGCCCAAGTCGGCGTCGTGGTATCGCGGACTGATGCAGCGGAGCGGGCTCGTATCGGTGGGCATGCAATGCTATGTGGCGGACGCGGAGCAATACCGGGTCTCTTCGCTGGAACGGCTGTAGATTCTGCCCCATGACAGATCGCATTGCCGCACCGACGCGCTGGTTGACCTTTCTCGAGGAGCTCCGCGCTGAGCGCCGCGGCGGTGATGCCCCGCGTGCGATGCGGGCGTTGGCGGAAGAGTTCGCCGGCCAGGTGTTGGCGCTGCTTTTTCCGCAGTTCGCCCATCCGTCGCGATCGGGTGTGGCGGACGTGAGCGAGGAGGCGGCGCAGGTCGAAGCGCTGTTACGCGCGGCGATCACGCCGATGGTGCGTGACGTCGATCAGGTGGTCGCCACGTTCCTGGATCAGTTGCCGGATGTGCGGGCCTCGCTGCACCTCGATGCCGAGGCCATTTTGTCGGGTGATCCGGCGGCCGAGAGTCTGGAAGAAGTGATCGTGGCCTACCCCGGCTTTCTCGCCACGGCGGTGCATCGCGTGGCGCATGAGCTGTATGTGCTCAACGTCCCGCTGTTTCCGCGGCTGCTCTCCGAATGGTCACACCGGGAAACCGGCATCGACATCCATCCGGGGGCGGTGCTTGGTGCGTCGTTTGCAATCGATCACGGCACGGGCGTGGTGATCGGCGAAACGAGCATCATCGGCGATCGCGTGCGACTGTATCAGGGCGTGACGCTGGGGGCGCATGCGGTCAGCAAGAAGCTGGCGCATCAGAAGCGGCACCCGACGCTCGGGAACGATGTCGTGGTGTACGCCAACGCGACCATTCTGGGCGGGACCACGGTGATCGGTGATGGATCGATCATTGGCGGGAACGTGTGGATGACGTCGTCGGTCCCGGTGCGGTCGGTGGTGCAGTTCTCGAGCCGGGTGGAGCAGCGCCCGTCTGACGACGGACTCGAGTTTCATATCTAGCACACCGCGGCAGCATATCGCGGCAGCCTCGTTCGCTCACTCTGACCTCACTGACTCATGCGCGTCTCCACGATTCTCGACACCATCGGCCATACGCCGCATGTGCGCCTGCATCGCTTGTTCGATCCGCGTGTGGAAGTCTGGATGAAGCTCGAGCGGGCGAATCCGGGTGGCAGCATCAAGGATCGTATCGCGATGGCGATGATCGACGATGCCGAACAGCGCGGCCTGCTCACGAAGGACAGCGTGATCATCGAGCCGACATCCGGGAATACCGGTATCGGGTTGGCGATGGTGGCAGCCGTGAAAGGCTATCAGCTGGTGCTGGTGATGCCGGAGTCGATGTCGATTGAGCGTCGCAAGCTGATGTCGGCATACGGTGCCACCTTCGACCTGACGCCGCGCGAGCTGGGCATGAGAGGCGCGATCGAGCGGGCGAACGAACTCGTGGCGAGTACGCCGAACGCGTGGATGCCGCAGCAGTTTACGAACGACGCGAACATTCGCGTGCATGCACTGACCACGGCGCGTGAGATTCTCGCCGATTTTCCAGATGGCGTGGATTATCTGATAACGGGCGTGGGGACCGGCGGTCACATCACCGGCTGTAGCGAGGTCTTGAAGCAGCACTGGCCGGCGATGAAGACGTTTGCGGTGGAACCGGCGAAGTCGCCGGTGATCGGTGGCGGGGCGCCGGGTCCGCATCGCATTCAGGGTGTGGGGCCGGGCTTCATTCCCGACAACCTGCATCGCGACACGCTGGACGGCGCCATTCAGGTCACGGAAGAAGCGGCGTTCGCGTACACCCAGCGTTCGGCGCGCGAAGAGGGCATCCTGGTCGGCATATCGAGTGGGGCGTCGTTGGCGGCGGTGGCGCAGAAGATCCCCGACATGGCGGACGGCGCGCGCGTGCTCACGTTCTGCTACGACACCGGCGAGCGGTATCTGTCGATTGACGGGTTGTTTTCTGTATGAGGATGTGGCGGCGTGTCATGGCGGCGAGTGTGCTGTGCGCTCCGGCCGTGGCGAAGGCGCAGGTACCGGTGACACCGAAGACGGCACCGACGGTGGTGACACCGAAAATCACGCGTGCCGATCTCGCGGCGGCGTACATGCGCGTGGATGCAGTGTACACGCAGCGCGAGAATACCAAGACCCTGCCGGACAGTTTGCGCGCGCAGGTGAACCGCACCGTCGATCGGGCGGCGCTGAGTTTCTTCAGTGGGCAATTCGCGGCGGCCGTTAGTACGATCGATGCCGCTGCGGTGCAGCTCGGTGGCACGTCAACCGCTCCAACCTCGCCCCCGGCGGGACCGCGCTCGTTAAACGGCGCGCCGGCCAGTGCGGCGCGCGACGAGTATCTGGCACGACTGGCGGTGGTGGACAGCACGGGACCGCTGGCGCAGGCGCTGTTGTCGACCCGCGAGCGTGCCAAGCTGCTGGTGGACGTGCCGTCGCCCGAGCGCAGCGCGGAGTTCCTGAACGATCCCGCGAAGTTGTCGCGTGATCTGGCGCGTGAAGTGAGCGTGCTGGAACGTGGACGCGATCCCTATGTCGGGCTGGTGGGGGATTTCTGGCGCGTGTACCGCGGGGCCAACAACGCACTGGTACCCATGCGCATTGTGGCGCCGCCGGCGGCGAATGTGCGCAAGCCGGTGGGTGTGCTGCTGGTGCTGCACGGCGCCGGCGGCGACGAGAACATGTTCGTCGATGCGTACGGCAGTGGTATCGCCACCAAGCTCGCGGCCGAACAGCGGCTGATTCTGGTGTCGCCGAAGACGGACGTGTTCGGCGCGACGCCCGAGCACTTCGATGCGCTCATGGCGCTGCTGCGCAACGAATTTCGGATCGACAGTTCACGGGTGTACCTGATCGGTCACTCCATGGGCGGCGGCGCCGCGGCGCGGTTAGCGCAGGCGCGTCCGGCGCAGTTTGCGGCGGTGGCCATGCTGGCCGGGGGCAGTCCGATCACGGTGCCGAATGCGCCGCCGTCCCTGTTCGTCGGGGCGGAGCTCGACGGCATCATTCCCGCCGCGCGCGTGGAAGCGGCCGCCAAAGCCACGCCGGGTGCCACGTATGAACTGTTCCGTCACGAAGGGCATCTGCTGATGGTGGGGAACGGTGTGCGGCGTGCCGTGCCCTGGCTTATGACACATACCCGCTAGTCGCACGGCACCCGTCATGGCCGATCGCCCGCTCATTCTCCTGCATGGGTACAGCGCCGACGGCAGCGCATTCGATCGCTGGCGCACGGTACTGCGTGAGGCCGGATGGACCGCGGAGCAGCTGTGCACGGTGAGTTATGAATCGCTGACCAACGATGTGTCGGTGCGCGATATCGCCGAGGGCTTCGATAAGCTGCTGCGACAGCGTGTGGGGCTGGCCGACGACGAGCCGTTCGATGTCGTGGTGCACTCCACCGGCATGCTGGTGTTGCGCGCGTGGCTGACCAGGCGCGGCATGACCGCGCAGCGGCGCGCGCGCGTGAAGCATGTGATTGCGCTGGCGCCGGCAACGTTCGGATCGCCGCTGGCGCACAAGGGGCGCAGCTTTCTGGGTGCGCTGGTGAAGGGGCGCAAGCAACTGGGCCCGGACTTTCTCGAGGCGGGCGATCAGGTGCTCGACGCCCTGGAGCTGGGGAGCCGGTTCAGCTGGGAGCTGTCGCACACCGACGTGTTCGGCAGCGAGAGCTTCTACGACTCGAAGCGGACCACGCCGTACGTGTTCGTGTTCTGTGGCGCGCGCGGCTATCGCGGACTGGGTGCGCTGGCGAACAGCCCGGGCACGGACGGCACCGTGCGGTGGGCCGGATGCGCCTTGAACAGCCGCAAGGTGGTTCTCGATCTCTCGGCCGATTGCGCGGACAGCGCGCGCGTGCGGGTGCTCGGTTGGACGCAGGATGACGTGCCGATGCATCCGATCGCGAACGTGGATCACGGCAGCATTCTCTCCGCGCCGTCACCAGCCCTCACGCAGATGGTGATCGATGCGCTGCGGGTGTCGTCGCGCCCTGCGTATGCCGAGTGGTCTGAACGCGCCGACGCCGTGGTGCACGACACGCGAAAGGCGATGGTGCCGTGGCAGCAGTTCGTCGTGTGGGCGGTGGACGAACGCGGCGATGGCATTCCCGACTGGAACCTGCAGCTGGCCCTCCGCGACGGCACGGCGCTCGAGCCGTTCGCGCAGGATGTGCACGTGTACAGCGGCGACCCGAGCTACCGCAGCTTTCACGTGAATCTTTCACAGTTACAGGATGTGGCGGTGCTGGGCGGGCGGCCGCGCCGGCTCACGGCGCAGCTGTACGCGAGCACGGGGACACCGCGCGTGCTGTATACCGGCGCGATGGTCGATCCCATGGGTGCCTCCGTCGGCGTCGAGGCCCCGAATCGCGCCGGCACGTGGTACGGGTCGCTGGATCTGTCGAGCGTACTGCCGGGTGGCGCGGTGCGATTCTTTCATCCGTTCACCACCACGTTCATCGAGCTGCGTCTCGATCGCGAGCCGCTCACCGGACCGGGGATGGTGGTGCGGATGCACGAGCCGGATCAGTAGTTCGGCGTAATCTTTTTCAACCGACTTCGTGATGACCTCCGACTCAATCCGTACGGGGCGGCCACAGCGTGTACGTCAGCGTGGTCACGATCGACTCGTCGGGTGACGTGTTCAGGGGTCAGCGTCCTTGAGCGCGCAAGTACTCTGACCCCTTGAAGACCCCTTGAAGTTCTTGCCGCCATAGGTACTCAATGTATATTGATGATGTATATATCAACACCGGAGTGGCTATGGCGCTGCAAATCGCCAACCCCGTCGTCGTCCAGAAGGTTGAACGCATGGCAAAACGCCTCGGCCTCAGTAAGACCGCCGTGGTGGAGCGCGCGTTGGATCAGCTCATCAGTGCATCCGAAGGAGCCGAGCACCAGTCCGAGCGCTTCGAGGCCTTGCTCGCCCAGCTCGACCGTATCGCCGACCGA
>CAIUOO010000127.1 GCA_903900795.1 uncultured Gemmatimonadota bacterium
GCGAATGAGCCGGATGTGGCGCTCGTGGACCTGATGATGCCGGGCGATCTCGACGGGCTTGCGCTGCTCCAGAAACTGCGAGAGCGTCGGCCCGATATGCCGGTCGTTATGATGAGCGGTCGCGCCGCCCTCACCGACGCGGTACGCGCCACCAAACTCGGCGCCTTCACTTTTCTCGAGAAGCCGCTCACCCCCGAAGGGGTGCTGCTGGCCCTCGCCTCGGCGTTCGAACTGCGTCAGGCCCGCCGGGCCGCCGCGGCCCTGCGCGAGGATCTCGGCATCTCGGGCGAGATGGTGGGCGACTCGTCAGTATTGCACGACGTGCGCGCCCTCATTGCCCGGGTGGGGCCCACCGATGCGCGCGTGCTGATCACCGGCGAATCGGGCACGGGCAAAGAGCTCGTGGCGGCCGCGCTGCATCTGGCCAGTCCGCGACGCGATCGTCCGTTCATTCGCGTGAACTGTGCGGCCATTCCGCGTGACCTCGTGGAAAGCGAGATGTTCGGCCACGAGCGGGGCGCGTTTACCGGCGCCACGGATCGACGCCTCGGCCGCTTCGAACTGGCGCACACCGGCACGCTCTTTCTCGATGAAGTCGGTGACCTGGGCGCGGAGGCGCAGGCCAAGCTGCTGCGCGCCATCGAGGCACGCGAGATCGAACGGGTCGGCGGCGGCAAGCCGATCACGATCGACGTACGCATACTGGCCGCCACCAACAAGGATCTCGCCCGCGCCGTGGCCGACGGCAGCTTCCGCGAGGATCTGTTCTTCCGCCTGAATGTGATCCCCATGCAGCTGCCGCCACTGCGCGATCGACCCGGCGATCTGCCGGCGCTGGTCCGACATTTCTCGGCGCGCCACCGCACGCGCACCGGACGACCGCTGGTGCAATGGCACGATGACGCCCTCGGGGCCCTCGGCAGTTATCGCTGGCCCGGCAACGTGCGCGAACTCGCGAACATCGTCGAGCGGCTGGCGATTCTGCATGCCGGCAGCGTGGTGGGTCGGGCCGACGTGTTGCAGGTGCTGCCCACCGTGGCCACCGACCCGTTCAGTGTACCCCCGGGCGACACCGCTGGACGCGCGCCCGAAACGCTGCCGACGATGCCGCTCAGCGATGCCCTCGATACCTACGAGCGCCGACTCATCTCGGCCGCCCTCGCGCAGAGTGATGGGAACGTGGCGGAAGCCGCACGACGGCTGCAAACCGACCGGCCGAACTTGTACCGGCGCATGCGTCGGCTAGGACTCGCATCAGCCGGCGAATGAATGCCACGCTCATGCACACCTTTCGATGGGCACCGCGTGTCTCCTCGAGTGTCGCGCCGATGTGCCCTCGGGGCCTTGAACCTCAGCAGGAGAAACGGATGCAGCCAGCCATGACCCGACGTGCTCAGACACGGATGGTCCTCGTGGTGCTGCGGGGGGTGCTCGGTGCGGCGCTGGGTGCGGCGCTGGGTGCGCTGCCGTGGGCGGTGGCGCACGCGCAGCACGCACGCGATCCCGACCAGGAACGTGCACGACGGCTTGGCGTCGTGCCGCGCGAGGTGGCGCTGGACGTCACCGCGGTGTGGAACGCCTCCGCCACGCGACGCGTCCGAGGCGACTTCGCGCTGGCGCCCACCGACACCGTGCGCGGTGACCTCGCGGTACTTGGCGGCCACGCACGACTGGCCGGCGTCGTGACGGGACAGGTGGTGGTGCTCAATGGCGACGCCTCGCTGGTCGATGGCGCGCGCATCGAGCGCTCACTCACGGTCATCGGCGGGACCTTCGAATCGCCCGAGCGCCCGAATGTGGGCGGCGAGATTCGCGTGTGGAGCGCGGCGTATCGCTACCACGAGATGGGCGACACGCTGGTAGCCAATCTCGAGTTCTTCTCGCGGTGGCCCCGCTGGCTACGCGACGAGGAGCGTGGCACACCGGGCCGCACAACGAGCGACCTGCTGGTCACGACCGCGCACACCTATAATCGCGTGGAAGGGCTGCCGATCTATGCGGGGCCGCGCGTCAGTTTCCAGAGTGGTGACACGCGGGTGCGCACCGAGGTCGTCGGGATCTTTCGTACCGGCGACGCACTGACATGGACGCGCGAAAACATCGGCCATCGCATGCTGCTCGAAGTGCGTCAGGGCAACAGGGCCGGCGTGGCAATCGGCGGCCGCCTGTTCGATGAAGTCGATGCCGTCGAGAAGTGGCAGCTCACCGATACCGAAGTGGGGCTCAACGCCGTCGCGTTCACGCGTGACTATCGCGACTACTGGCAGCGTCATGGCGGTCAGGGCTACGTGAGCCTGTTCGCCGGACGCGGGTCGGAGCTGCGCGCGTCGTACGGCCAAGAGCGCTGGAGTTCGCGGCGGGCGCGCAACGTGCTGTCGATGGTGAATGACCACGTCCCGTGGCGCGTGAATCCGCTGGCCGATGAAGGCGTGATGACACTGCTGACTGTGTCGGCCACGCTCGACACGCGCAACAGTCCGAAGGATCCACGCGCCGGTTGGTATCTGCGCGGCGAGTACGAGCGCGGTGACGGCCGACTGCTGCGCGCCGGGGAACCCTTCGTTGGTGCGGTGGACGAGAAGCCAGCGGTAGCCTACTCGCGCGCCCTGTTCGACCTGCGTCGCTACAACCGCCTTGGCCCCCATGGATCCCTGAACATGCGCGCGGTGCTGGGTGGCTGGCTCAACGGCGACCCGCTGCCGGCACAGCGTCGATTCTCCGTCAGCGGCCTCGACGCGCTCCCCGGTTTCGATTTCCGTCGGCAGCTCAACAACACTGACGTCGGCACCTGCGCGGTGGGTGACGAACAGGGCTACGCCGCGCGTGGTCGACCGTCGCTGTGCGATCGCATGGCGCTCCTCCAGATCGAGTGGAAGGGTGACTTCCGGGTGCATCCGTTCGGCGACGACGATCTCGGTGACCGTCGCTGGGTGTTCAGTCGCGTGAAGGCGGACGGCGCGTGGGTGGTGTTCGCGAATTCGGGGCGCGGATGGCTGGTGGGACCGCGCGGCAGCGACAACCTGTTGTACCCGAAGGGGTCCGTACCCGACATCACGTCGTGGCGCACCGATCTTGGCGGTGGCTTCGATTTTGGCACGTTCGGTGTGTACGTCGCGCAGGCCGTGTCGGAGAGTGGCCTGTCCCCCAATGTCTACCTGCGGCTGGGTCGCCGCTTCTGAGTCGCGCCATACTTCACGTGATCCACTCGGCGTTGCCAACGGTTTCGTCACCGGCGCGGACATGGGTTCGCGCCATGATCGCCATGCTGCTACTCCTCACCGGGGTGGGCAGGATGGCGTCGGCGCAGTCGCGCCCGGAGATCGAGATCCGCGTGGCGCCGACGGCGTATCCGCCGCTCGTGGCGATCCGAGGGGTACTTACCGAGACCCCCTTCGACGAACTGCTGCGCAGCGGTTTCCCGGCCCGATTGCACGTGCGGGCCGAAGTATGGACGATCGGTCGCTGGTTCGACGACATACACGGCCACATGGAGTGGGATGTCGTGGTGCGCTACGATGCGATCGACCGCACCTATGACGTGGTGCGCGTGGTGGCGGGTCGCCTGACACCGCTGGGCAGTTACGCGCGCTTCTCCGACGCGCGCGCGGCGAGTGAACTGCCGTATGTGCCAGCGCTCGCCGCGCCCCCGCGCGGGAGAAAGAGCTACGTGGCCGTGCAGGCGGAATTGCAGACGCTCGAGGTGAGCGATCTCGACGAGCTCGAACGCTGGCTCCGCGGCGAGGCGTCACCGGCGGTGCGCGGCAAGAAAAACCCCAGCACCGCACTCACGCGCGGTGTACGATCGTTGGCGAGCCGTCTGCTGGGCGGTGAAGTGCGACGGCTCGAGGCGAAGAGTCCGGCGGTGACGTACTGACGGACTTACGTGCTGAGCACCGCGCCCTCGATCTTCTCGAGCTCGCGCAGCGTATCTTCGCCGTAGAACACCTTGATGTACTGCGCCTGAATCGGCGTGAGACGCCGCACCGCCCAGCTGAGATGCACGAAGTGCGGTTCGGAGGGGGCGTGCAGTGGCGTCATGCCGATCTCGTTCGGCATGCGATTGGCTTTCTTGGTATTACAGCCGCTGCAGGCCGTCACCACGTTCGTCCACTCGTTCGAGCCACCGCGCGAGATCGGAATGAGGTGATCGCGCGTGAGCGACTCACGGGGCTTGAGCTCCGTAGAGCGGCGCCCGCAGTACTGACACTGGTAGTCGTCACGGGCAAAGAGGAACGTGTTCGTGACCTGTCGACGGAATCGGCGAGGGACGTGCACGAAGCGGGTCAGGCGGATGACCGCCGGGCGCGGAAACGCTTGTCGTTCGGAGCGCACGGGCATGCCCGTATCGGCCTCGACGATTTCCGCCTTGCCGTCGATCACCAACCGCAGCGCTCGCCGAAGCGGCACCATGGTCAGGGGTTCATACGACGCATTCAGTGCGAGACATCCGGCGATCACGCCCTACCCTCCACTCTACAGTGTTTAGGTCGATGGGTCCGCTCATTGAAGACTACTACCCGGTGGAAGCCTGTCGCCACCGTTGCAGGCGATCACGCCACGCCCCGACGCGTAACGGTAAGGTCTCATCGCGCTGCGTCAGCACGCCATGTACGACCAGCTCGCGCCCTGCCACAGTGACCAGCGTGGCCTCCACCTTCCCGGCCAGCGCATGCACTAACGCCACTGCCGGATCGAAGAGCGGCTGCGCATCGTCGTGGTCCAAGGGGAAGGCCGCCAGATCGGCGTCCTTGCCCACGTCCAGCGTGCCGATCCGCGATCCCAGCCCGAGGGCGTCCGCACCGCCCCGCGTGGCCAGCGCCAGCGCGGCATGCGCCGACAGTGCGTCGGGCGTGCCCGCCCGCACCGAGTGGAACAGCGTGGCCTGACGGGCCTCGCCCAGCAGATCCATGCGGTCGTTGCTGGCCACGGAATCGGTGCCGAGGCCGGTGCGAATGCCATGCGCCAACATGCGGTCCAGCGGCGCGATACCGTGACCGAGTTTCGCGTTCGAGATCGGACAGTGCACGATGCTCGCGCCGGCGTCGGCAATGCGCGCCATATCGCGATCGTCGGCCTGGATGACATGAATCAGCAACGGCTGCGCCGCCAACACCCCCGTTACCTCGAGCAACGCGACCGGCGACTCAGCCTGCGGTGCGACGGCGATATCACGAGCCCGCAACCGGTCGGCAAATGGCCCGGCGCCATCGCGCACGAACAACATCTCGGCCGGACTCTCCGCTACATGCACCGCCATCGGCAGCGACTCGCGCCGCGACAACGCGGCCGTGGCCGCGAAGAGCTCGCGCGACACCGTGTACGGTGCGTGCGGCGACACCCCCACGCGCACCAGTGGCGTATCCTGCGCGCGGGCCTCGAGCACGCGAGCCGTGAGCTGCGCGATGGCCCCGTCGCACTGCACCGGATCGGGACCGAACACTTCCAGATATCCCACGCCGCGCACGCCGTACTCGCGCATCGCGGTGAGTGGCGCGCCGGAGTCCGTGGTGTCGGCGAGACAGGTGATTCCGTTACGCAATGCTTCCCGGATGCCGGCCCGCGAGGCATCGAGCAACACGCTCTCGGTCATGAGATCACGGCGCACCGTCGTGAGCGTGCGGAGCCAGTCGCGGAAATCGAGTCCCTCGAGAAAGCCGCGCAGCAGGGTGAGCTCGAGATGCGAGTGGGCATTCACGAGCCCCGGCATGAGCACCGCATTTCCCAAGGCCACCGTGCGCATGGCGCCCGGCGTGACAGGCACGGCACTCGCCGCCCCCACGAACTCGATCCGCCCCGCCTGCACCATCACCGCACCGTCGCGAATGGGTGCCGACGAGATCGGCAGCACCCAGTCCGCGGTGTACAGCGTGCGGTCTCTCACGCGGGACTCACTGGGGCGGGATCTTGAACGGGTTCGTGGAGTCGGCCTTGGCGCGCAGCTTGGCAACGCTGTCAATCGAGATCAGCGAGCGTGGCGCCGGATCGGTGCAAGTACCGGTCGGCTCAGTGCCCTGCACGAAGAATTCCGTCGTGAGTGCCGTCATGCAACTGCCGTTCGCGAGCTGCCCCGTGAGCGCATCGATTTCGCGCACCACCACGCCATCGGGGCGGGGCCAATCGGGCGGCGGCGGCTTGCGTCGATAGACCTCGGTCATGAACGACGCCCAGGCCGGCGACGCCAGCTCACCACCCTGCGCATTGGCCTTGATCTTCTGCGGCTTATCGAAACCCATCCAGACGCCGGCCACGAGGTCGGCGGTGTAGCCAATGAACCATACGTCGGCCCCGTCGTTCGTCGTGCCGGTCTTGCCGCCGGCGGGCACGCGGAATCCCGAGCTCCAGACGCGGGCGCCGGTGCCACGCACCACGACGTCCTTCATCATGCTCACCATGAGCCACGCTTCTTCGGGCGACAGCACCGCCTCGCGGTCCGTGGTGGGCTGCCACACCACCTTGCCTTCAGCGTTCTCCACCTTGAGAATGGCATGCGGTGTGGTGCGCAGTCCGAGGTTGGCGAACACCGAGTACGCGGCAATCATCTGGACCGGGTACACGTCGGCCGACCCGATGAAGATCGAGGGATACGGCGGGATCGGCGTCGTGATCCCGAACCGTTGCGCCATGGAGATCACGTTGCCAGTGCCCACCGCCATCCCGGTGCGGATCGCCGCCAGATTGCGCGACTGATACAGCGCTTTCCGCATGGGCATGTTGCCCTGGAACTTCATGTCGTAGTTCTGCGGCGTCCACGTTTCACCGCTGACCTGATCGAGCGAGATCGGCGAGTCATCCACGATCTGCGCCGGGCTGAACCCCTCGTGCACGGCGGCGGCGTATACGATCGGCTTGAACGTCGACCCCGGCTGTCGTAACGCCTGGACGGCACGATTGAACTTGGAGTCGCCGAAGTCACGACCACCGACCATCGCCCGCACGGCACCGCTGCGTGGGTCAACGGCCACGAACGCGCCTTGCAGATACGGCGAATTGGCGGCGCCGCGCTCGCCGCCCTCGGCCGACCGCGCGAGATATGCTTCGTAGGTCAGGTGCGAGTACTTGCCATGCCGCCCTGCTTCGATCGCCTGGAGCTGATTCTCGAGCGCGCGCTCGGCGGCACCCTGCATGTCGACATCGAGCGAGGTGTAGACTTTGTAGCCTTCATCGTAGAGGCCCTTGCCGAAGTGCTCTTCGAGCTCCTGGCGTACCCACTCCACGAAGTAGGGGGCCACGTCGCCCGACTCGGTGCGTTCGGCGAGCTGCAGCGGATACGCCTTGGCCAACGACGCATCGGCGTCGTTGAGCGCCCCGTCGCGACGCATGAGCTCGAGCACCGTGTTCCGGCGCAGAATGGCGCGATCGGCGAAGCGGCGCGGGTTGTAGCGTTCAGGCCCCTTGAGCAACCCGGCCAGCACGGCGGCTTCGGCCACACTCACATCGCGCACGGGCTTGCCGAAGTAGCGCTGCGACGCGGTTTCCACGCCGTACGCGCCGTTGCCGAGGTACACCTGATTCAGGTAGAGCTCGAGGATCTTGTCTTTGGCGTAGCGCTGCTCGATCGCGCGGGCCACGCGTGCTTCCTTGATCTTGCGCAACAGCGTCTTCTCGCGAGAAATACGATCGGAAAAGACGTTACGGGCCAGCTGCATCGTGATCGTGGAGAAGCCCTGCACGTAGCTGCCGGCCTTCACGTTGCGCGCGAGGGCGCCGAACACGCGGTAGTAGTCGATCCCCGAGTGCGAGTAGAACCGGCGGTCTTCGGTGATGACCACCGCGTCGCGCACGTGCTTGGGTATGTCCTGCAAGCGCACGAGGGTGCGACGCTCGAGGCCGAGTTCCGTGATGAACCGGCCGTCGGCAGCGTATACCTTGGAAGTCTGGCGGGGCACATACTGCTCGAGCGAGGCGATCGATGGGCAGCGCCCATCGCGGCAGATGACGCTCCAGGCGCCAAACAGCCCGCCGGCACCGACCATGCCGCCGAAGATCCCAACCACGAGCAGCCACCCCAGCCACGGGCGCCGCGAAAGAACGGAGGAGAGAGCCATAGGTTTCCTGAAGGCTACCCGCGCGCGCGGGGGCGCGCCAAGAGCCGGACCGGCGATACCTTGTAGGAATGTCCGATTCATCCGCTCCGATCGCCGAACTCGCCTGGCGCGAGCTGCTGTTCCAGCACACCGAGGGCCTTCCGGCCGCCTTCGCCGCGGGTCAGGTCACCGGGTACTGTGGATTTGACCCGACCGCCTCGAGCCTGCACGTGGGCAACCTCGTCCCGGTCATGGGACTCGTCCACCTGCAACGGGCCGGCCACCGTCCCATCGCGCTCGTGGGCGGCGGCACGGGCATGATCGGCGACCCCAGCGGTCGCAGCAGCGAACGGACGTTGCAGACGCTGGAACAGATCGCCGAGAACGCCGAGGCCATCCGATGGCAGCTGGCCAAGTTCCTGGACTTTGAGGGACCGAACGCGGCCAAGCTGGTGAACAACGCCGACTGGCTCGCCAAGCTGTCGCTGCTCGAGTTCCTGCGCGATACCGGCAAGCACTTCTCGATCAACTACATGCTGGCGAAGGACTCCGTGAAGTCGCGGCTCGAGAGCGGGCTGTCATTCACCGAGTTCTCGTACATGCTGCTGCAGGCCCACGACTTCCTCGAGCTGCATCAGCGCGAGGGCGTGACGTTGCAGATCGGCGGCAGCGATCAGTGGGGCAACATCACCGCCGGACTCGAACTGATCCGTCGCACCACCAACGGTGACGCCAACGCGCTCACGTTCCCGCTGATCACGAACGCCGACGGCTCGAAGTTCGGCAAGAGCACTGGTGGCGGTTCGGTGTGGCTCGATCCGGCCCGCACGTCGCCGTACAAGTTCTACCAGTTCTGGATCGGCGCCGACGACCGCGACGTGTCGCGGTACCTGCGTTTCTTTACCCTGCTGGATCGCGACCGCATCGAGGCGCTCGATCAGTCAGTGCGGACGGCGCCCGAGCAGCGTGAGGCGCAGCGCACGCTGGCGACGGACGTCACCACGCGCGTGCATGGTGCGGAGGCGGCGCGGGTGGCGCAGGAAGTGTCGGCGCTGCTGTTCGAAAAGGCCGACCCGCAGGGGTTGTCCGACGCGGCGCTCGACGCGCTGCGCCACGAGATTCCGTTCGCGACGTATGCGGCTCCCGCGGAGGGTGGACCGGCCAACGGTCCAGCGCTTTCCGAGGGGATCGACGTATATGAGTGTCTGACGGCCCTCGGCGTGGCGGCATCGCGCGGGGCCGCGAAGCGGCTGCTCGAACAGGGCGGCGTCAGCATCAACGGCACAAAGCTCTCGGCCGCCGATCGACTGATCGGCGAGGACCGGCTTCTGCGCGGCCGTCATCTCCTGCTGAAAAAGGGCGCACGCGAGTTCGGGCTGGTGCAGGTCCCGTAAGCGCGCGGCACACGCCCAGGTCTGGCAGGAATCCACCCTTCCGAGTACCCCATCGCATGGACAAGTCGAAGCTCCCGAGTCGTCACACGACCGTAGGCCCCGAGCGTGCGCCGCATCGCTCGTACTACTACGCCATGGGCCTCGACGAAGCGCAAATCGCGCAGCCGATCGTCGGTGTCGTGTCCAGCTGGAATGAGGCAGCCCCGTGCAACATCTCGCTGCGCCGGCAAGCCGAGGCCGCCAAGCGCGGCGTCACTGCCGCGGGCGGTACGCCGCGTGAGTTTACCACGATCACCGTGACCGACGGCATCGCGATGGGGCACGCCGGCATGAAGTCGTCGCTGGTGAGCCGCGAAACGATCGCCGACTCCGTCGAACTCACCGTGCGCGGTCACACCTACGACGCGCTGGTGGCGATCGGCGGCTGCGACAAGGCGCTGCCCGGGCTCATGATGGCGATGGTGCGGCTCGATGTGCCGTCGGTGTTCCTGTACGGCGGCTCGATCATGCCCGGTCGCTATCAGGGGCGCGACGTCACGGTGCTCGATGTGTTCGAAGGCGTGGGCAAGCACTCAGCGGGCAAGATGACGCTCGAGGAGCTCACCGCGCTCGAGAAGGTGGCCTGCCCCGGCGCCGGCTCCTGCGGTGGACAGTACACCGCCAACAGCATGGCGTACGTGTCGGAAGCGATCGGTCTCGCGTTGCCCGGTTCAGCCAGTCCGCCGGCCGTGCTCGAGTCGCGTGACATCTACGCGGAGCGGGCCGGCGAAGCGGTCATGCGGTTGCTGCGCGACGGTCCGCGTCCTCGCGAGATCGTGACGCGCAAGTCGCTCGAGAATGCCGCTGCGGTGGTGGCAGCCACGGGCGGCAGCACCAACGCCACGTTGCATCTGCCGGCGCTGGCACACGAAGCCGGGATCGCGTTCGACCTGTTCGACGTGGCCGAGGTGTTTGCGCGCACGCCGCTGTTGGCCGACCTCAAACCGGGCGGCAAGTATCTCGCGAAGGACGTGCACGAGATCGGTGGCGTGTCGATCATTCTCAAGGCGCTGCTGGACGGCGGCTATCTGCACGGCGATTGCATCACGGTCACAGGGCGCACGCTGGCCGAGAATCTGGCCGACGTGGTGCTCCCCGAGGGGCAGGATGTGGTGATGCCCGTGTCGCGCGCCATCTCGATGACGGGCGGCCTGGTGGGCATGCGCGGCAACCTCGCCCCCGACGGCGCGATCGTGAAGGTGGCCGGGCTGCAAATGCGGGTGTTCACGGGTCCGGCGCGCGTGTTTGACAGCGAAGAAGACGCATTCGCCGCCGTGACCGAACGCCGCTACAAGGCCGGCGACGTGATCATTATCCGCTACGAGGGACCGCGCGGCGGCCCCGGCATGCGCGAGATGCTGTCTACGACGTCGGCGATTTATGGACAGGACATGGGCGACAAAGTCGCGCTCATCACCGACGGCCGGTTCAGTGGGGCCACGCGTGGCTTGTGCATCGGCCACGTGGGCCCGGAAGCCGCCCTGGGTGGTCCGATCGGCCTGCTGCGCGATGGCGACATCATCGACATCGATGCGAACGCGGGCACGATGTCGGTGCGGCTGTCCGACGAGGAGCTGGCCGCGCGTCGCGCCGCATGGGCACCACGCCGTCACGACTTTCAGTCTGGCGCGATCTGGCGGTATGCCCAGACGGTGAGCCCGGCGCGGTACGGCGCCGTGGTGCATCCGGGTGGGGCAGCGGAGACGCACAATTACTTTGAGAGTTAGGGGCGATCCGCGGGGATCGAAACAGCGAACTCCCTAGGAAGCAGGGAGGAGGGTTTCAGGACGGAGGAGGCAGGCGAACGGCGCGCAGGTCAACCTGCTACCTCCGTCCTGAAACCCTCCCTCCTGCTTCCTAGGGAGTTTTCAGTTTTGCGTTGGCCGTTTCACGTTTCCGCTGACACGACCACGTCCACGCTCGTCACGTGCAGCGTCAGCGCGCGGGCGAAACTCGCGAACCCCACGGCGCTGGCCAGCGCACGCGCGGCGAGATCGCCGACGGCAAGACGCACGATGGGGAGCAAGCCCTGTCTCAGCACGTGGCGCACGAGGGCATGGACGACCGCGCGTCCGTAGCCCATGCGACGATGGCGCGGCGAGACGAGGACGCGGACACGGGCCAACCGTCCCTCGGGGGCTTCGACGGTGGCCAACGCCACCAGCACGCCGCCCTGCAACGCGCCAACGCGATGCGGCGAATCGAGGTTGCCGCCGCCCTCGCTCCATTCATCCGGGGACACGTCATGGCGCAGCATATCGAGGACGTCGCGGCGCGGATCGTAGACCAGCATACCGGCGGCTCTCGGCTCGGGCGAGAGGGTACACTCGTCCAGCAATTCGATGGCAGCCGGGGCTTCGGTCACGGTCAACCGCGCGGTGCGGAGTGCCACCACGGAACCGGGCGACGCCTCAAGGCGCGTGAGCGAGATCAACTCCTCCACATCCGCCGGCGCGAGTCCGAGGTCGATCTCCTCCTTACACGGCACCGAAACCAGACCGACCCCGTCACGGACGAACGTGCGCACCACCCGCTGGTCGGCAACGAGTCGTTCGACGGTCGCGACCCGATGCCGTTCCAGATAGCCGACCGGACATCCGAGCGACATCGCGCAAGACCGCAGCGCTTCCGCCACGCTGCGGTCCGCCAGTGACGCCCGAAGGCCATTGGTTGAGTTCGACACCATACGTGAAGATGGCAGGTTCGGACTCAAGGTCCAATAGACACGTATCTAATTGTCAAGAATCTTTAGGACGTGCTCAACCTCGGCCATCGTCGTGTAGCAATGGGGTGACAGGCGGATCGCGCCCTCCCGGACGGTATGCGTGACCTGCGCCGTAGTCAGCCGTGTGGCCATGGCCGCCAGCGAATCGGCCGCGAAGGAAATCACACCGGCCCGCCGTGCCGGATCGACGGGCGTGACCAGTCGGACATCCGGGCGCGACTGCGCCCACTCCACGATCCTCGTGCCGAGCGACGCGATGTGGGCGGCCACCGCGTCCACCCCGAGATCGAGCAGCATCCTGGTCGAGGCATTCGCGACCGCGAAATCCTGATAGGCCAGCGTGACGACTTCGAACCGCCGCGCATCATCGAAGAAGTCGTAGTCGTAGTCGGTGAGACGGGTGTAGTCGGTGGAGGTCTTCATGCACGCCCAGCCCACGTCGATCGGGTCGATGGCCGTGACCAGCTCACGCCGTACGTACACGAAGCCGGTGCCCCATGGGCTGAGCTGCCACTTCTGGGCGCCGCTGGCGAAGATGTCGACGGGCAGCGCGTGGAGGTCGATCGGTCGCACACCACAGCCCTGAATGCCGTCCACGATGAAGAACACGCCGCGCTCACGACAGGCGGCACCGATCCGGGCCAGGTCGGCCACGTAGCCGGTCGCGAACTGCACCCATGACACCACCACCGCCACCACGTCGGGGCGCGCGATGGCGATCACCAGCGCATCCTCGTCGGGGAGCCCGTGCTTCCGCGGGATCAGCTCGAGGTTGATGCCGCGCGACCCCAGCGCCTGAAAGGGGTACACGCAACTCGGAAACTCCCCGTCAAACGTGAGGATCGTACCGGGACGCAGCGGCAGTGCCCGTGCCGCGAGATTCAGCCCGTAGGTCGTGTTGGGCATGAGGGCGATCTCGTCGGCGTCGGCGCCGACCAGCGCGGCGAACTGCGCGCGCGCGGTCGAGGCGGCATCGAGCATCCACTGAAACGGCAGCAGGTGCGGCTGCGCCCGCATCCGGCTCCACGTCATCGCCACCTCCACCGCCGCCGCCGGCATCGGCCCCACGCTGGCGGCATTCAGGAAGATCGCCGGATCGTTGGCCATCCAGGCGTACTCGCGGGCGCGAAGTTCCGCGACGTCGTGCGATGTGGTCATGATGTGGTCATGATGTGCTCACCGGGGATGCCCGAGTGTGGGTGAGATGAGTACACGGCCTATGGCATGCGGCGGGCGCCGCGCGGATCGAGCGCATCCCGCAGCGCATCACCAAGCAAATTGAAACCGAGCACCGCGACACCGATCGCCAGCCCCGGTGCCAGGCTCGTCCACGGCGCATGTCGCAGCTGCGACAAATCACGGCCATCCGCGATCATCGCGCCCCAACTTGGCGTTGGCGGTTGCACACCGAGTCCCAGGAACGACAACGCGGCCTCGGCCATGATGGCACCGGCAATGCCGAGTGTGGCCGCGATCACGACGGGCGCGATCACGTTCGGCAGCACATGACGCAGCAGAATACGACGATCACGCGCCCCGAGGGCGCGCATAGCCTGCACGTATTCGAGCTCGCGCACCACCAGCACCTGCCCGCGCACCAGCCGGGCCATGCCGGCCCAGCCGACGACGCCGATCACAGTACACACCACCGTCAGCGAGGGCTCGAAGGCGGCCGCCATCGCGATGAGCAGCAGCAGCGATGGGAACGCCAGCGTGACATCAGCCAGTCGCATGATGATCTCCTCCGTCCACTTGCCACGATATCCGGCCACGAGACCAAGCACGAGCCCGATAGACAGCGAAATCCCCTGCGACGCCAGACCTACCAGGAGCGAGATGCGGGCACCGTGGACCAAGCGTGACCATACGTCGCGCCCTTGCGCGTCGGTGCCAAGCCAGTGCGCGCCGCTCGGTGCCTGCAGCGCATTGCGCAGATTGATCTGGATCGGATCGGCGCCATCGATGAGCGGCGCCGACATCGCCGCCAGGATCAGCAGGGCAATCACACCAAGTCCGAGGCGTGCCCGACGATCGTGGCGCACGCGCGCCCACGCGGCATTCCCCGCTGGCGGTGACGCGCCGGCGGCGGTTGTCATGACCGCCTCATGCCGACGTCAGCGTCGGACGGAGCGCGGCCGTCGTGAGCACGAGGACGCGCACCGATCACTCGCTGCCGCGATGGAACTGCAGGGCATGCAGGCGCGCGTACGCGCCATTGCGCACCAGCAGGTCGGCGTGCGTACCCTGCTCCACGAGCTGCCCGCGCTCGAGCACGAGAATACGATCGGCGTGCTGAATCGTGGCCAGTCGGTGCGCGATCACGAACACGGTGCGTCCTGCCAGCAGCCGGTCGATCGCTTCCTGCACCAACCGCTCGCTCTCCACGTCGAGCGCCGACGTGGCTTCGTCGAGAATCAGGATCGGCGGATCGGATAGCAGCGCCCGTGCGATGGCCAGGCGCTGACGTTGGCCACCCGACAAGCGCGAGCCACGCTCGCCGAGACTGGTGTCCCAGCCGTCGGGCAGTTCCTGAATGAACGACAGCGCATTGGCGGCACTGGCCGCCGCGTCAAGCTGCGCCTGCGTGACCTGCGTGCGACCGAAGGCGACGTTGGCGCGCACGGTATCGTTGAAGAGCACCGTGTCCTGACTCACGATACCGGTCAGTGAGCGCAACGCATCGAGGGTGATATTCCTCAGGTCGATGCCGTCGAGCGTGATCCGGCCGCTGGTGGGCTCGAGGAAACGCGGCAGCAGGTCGATGAGCGTGCTCTTACCCGCGCCACTCGCGCCCACGAGGGCGATAACCTCACCCTTCCGCGCCGAGAACGACACCGCGGACAGCGCCGGTGCGTCGTCGCCGTACGCGAAGGTCACGTGGTCGAAATCGAGCGAGATCGCGAACGTGGGTGCGGTGATCGTGCCACGATCGGCGGCCGTTTCCGTCGGTGCGTCGAGCACGTCGAAAATTCGCTCAGCGCTGGCCAGCGACTGCTGCGCTGCCGCCGGCACCTGCGACAGCTGCTTGAGCGGCTGCAGCAGGCGCATGACCCAGATCAAAAAGGTGACGAGCAACGCGCCGTCAAGCGACTTCTCGACCAGCACGAGGCGCGCGCCGAACCACAGGATCGCGACGGCCATGACGGCGCCGAGGGTTTCGGTGACCGGACCCGACATCAGCGCCAAGCGCCCGATGCGCACATAGCCTTTCGCGAACGCGGCATTACGCGTCACGAAACGCTGCTCCTCGCGCACTTCGGCCCCGTACGACTTGATGAGACGAATGCCGCTCACCACTTCCTGCACCATGCTGGTGATCTCGCCCTGCTCGTTGCCCATACGGCGATGGCCGGTGCGCAACTTGCGCAATACGGGCTGCAGCGAGAGGACCGTGAGCGGCACCACCACCAATGACGCCAGCGACAACTTCCACGACACGGCGAACATGATCGCGATCGTGGATACCACCTGCGCCGTGCTCCAGATCGAGCGTGTCACCAGCTCGGTGACGACCGCTTTGGCGTTCGTGGTGTCGGTGAGCATGCGCGAGATCACTTGCCCAACTTTGTTGGCGGTGAACCAGCGCATCGGCAACCGCAGCAGGTGTGCGTACAGCGCATCACGCAGATCGCGCACGACGAATTCCTGCAGCTGCGCCCCGATCTGACCGCTCAGCCACACCAGGACGTTCTTGAGCGTGACCGCCAACAACACCAGCGCGATCACATTACGCAGGGACCCCATCTGATCGGCGGGATCGAGCAGGAAGCCGATGGTCGTGCCGAGAATCGCCGACACGACCTTGTTGCCCGGAATGAGCTGCGGCTGCTCGAACAGCGCATTCAGGAACGGAATCAGCAGCGTGAACGAGAACACGTCGAACACGGCGGCCAGCAGGTTGAGCACGACCACGCCCACCAGCTTCGAGCGATGGGGGCGCACAAACCTCCACAGCCGTCCCCAGAGTCCCTGCGGTGCGCTCATCGCGCGGCGCTCATCGCGAGCCACTCATCGCGAGCCGCTCATCGCTTGGGCGTGAGCAGCGCCACGGGCAGAATGCACTCTTCGGGTGTGACGCCGCCATGCAGGAACGATCCGCGGTACCGGCTCTGGTATTCACGCAGCTTGGTGGGATACACGAAGAACGTGTCGCCAGCCGCCATGAGCGTGTTGGTACCGGGGCCGCGATGCGGCAGGCGCAGATCGTCGGGATTCGTGAACAGCAACGCGTGCTCGGGACGTTCGGCCCGCAGATCCTCGCCGAACTTGTAGCGCAGGTTGGCCGTGGCATCGCGCTTGGCGAAGACTGTGGCCGGCGAGTTGCAGTGGAGCGCGCCGTGATCGCTGGTGATCACCACCGAGATATTCCGGCGCGAGGCTTCCTTGAGCAGTGTGAACAGCGACGACCGTTCAAACCACTGCTTGGTAATGGCCCGCAGCGCGATTTCATCACGCGCCACTTCGAACAGAATCATCGACTCGCTGCGGCCATGCGTGAGCATGTCCACGAAGTTGAACACGAACGCGTGAATGCCTTCGCCGGCGATCGCCCCCGGCAGGTGGCGTTCGAGATCGTCCGAGTCGGCGGCGGTCGTGATTTTATGATAGCGCACGGGCGCCTGCACCTTGAGCTCCGCAAGGTGCGCCACCAGTAAATCGCGCTCATGCATGTTGAGCGCTTCGTCGTCTTTCTCGCCCCACCAGTCGGGGAAGCGTGCCGCGATTTCGCCCGGGAACAGGCCGCTGAACAACGCATTGCGGGCGTACGGCGTGGCGGTGGGTAGAATCGAGTAGTAATGCGTGGTCTCGACGTCGTACAACGGGGCCAGCAGCGGCTCGATCACGCGCCACTGATCCACACGCAGGCAGTCGATGACCACAAAGATCGCCTTGCGATCACGGGCCAGCACTGGCATGACGAATTCCGTGACGACGTCCACCGAGAGCGGCGGCCGGTCACCTTCGAACTCACGCAGCCAGCGCGGATACTCGGTACGCATGAACGTGGCGAATTCGCGATGCATATCGGGGTACAGTCCGCGCAGCGACTCGTGCAGGCCGAGTTCACCGGCCGCGGCCAGATCGACATCCCACTGCATGAGCTCCGCGAAGCGCTCGATCCAGCCGCGCCAGTCGAGCCCCGCATAGCGTTCAGACTCGATGGCCCGGAACCGCTCCACGAAGGCGCGGGCCAACGCTTGCGAACGAATCAGCGGACCTTCGAGGATACGCGTAACGACCGTGAGTACCTGACGCGGCGTGATCGGCTTCACGAGATAATCACGAATGTTCGCGCCGATCGCTTCCTTGAGCGTGGCGTCCTCTTCGCTCTTGGTGACCATCACGACTGGCATGGCCGGCAGCATCTCGCGGATGTCCTTGTAGGCATCCAAGCCGCGGGTGCCGGGCATCTGCTCATCGAGCAGCACCAGATCGTACGGGCGCCGCCTGAGGAGTTCGAGCGCGTCGTCGGCGTTCGTCGCCGTCTCGACCTGATAGCCCTTGGCTCCGAGCAGGAGTCGATGCGGTTCGAGAAGCTCCGCTTCGTCGTCCACCCAGAGAATCGTTTTTGCCAGCAGCGCCATAATACAAACGTACCTGAGCAGCAGGACCACGGTCCAGCGGCGGTGCCCGCGTGCGGTTCGGCCTCGCCGTTCGGCCTCGCCGGACGGCCGCAGCGGGACGGCCGCAGCCGGACGCAGCCGGACGCGTTACATTCGGACGGTGCATGCTGAATACCTTCCCTATGCGCTCGAACCGCTCCGCTTCCCCTTCCCTGCTCTCGCGTCGCTGGCCGGACGTCTGCCGCTGGGGGGTGGACGAGAAGTGGCCTTGGCCGCGCTCATGACCGCTCGCCTGGCGCAGGGCGTGACAACCGGCGATTTGCTGCCTCCCGGTGAGCGGGGCACCCGCGCGGTGGCGGCCAAGGTCTGGCTGGCCTCACTCGCGCTCCCGGCGACCACCCGCGTGCCATTCGTGCGCTGCGTCGACTCGACCACGGGCACCGCGCTGCAGGTGGCCGGCGCCCTCCGCAGCCTCGTCGCGGCCGCCGGCACGCACCTCGATGGCCCATCCATCCAGGAACTGGAGACGCTCGCGCGGAAGCTCGTCGGCTGATGACGCACCCCACCGACATCTCGCCGCTCACCCGGGTCGTGGCACGTCTCGGCCGGACCAGTTCTGGTGAGGTCGATCCGGGCCTCGTCCCCACGCGCTTCCCCTCGATCGACCGCGCCATCGGCGGTGGCTTCCACCGCGGCGACCTGATCGGGAGCCACGCCGATCTGGTGTTCGGACTGTTTCGCGAGGAGCGGTACGAGGCCGATCTCGGGGTGTCGGGAGCGGCCGAGTTGCTGTTGTTGAAGAATCGGCGGGGAGCGAAGGGCTACGTCGATCTGTACTTCGACAGCCGGTTCAGCCGGTTCGAGGATGTGCTGGAGGAGTAGCGCGTCCCTCCCCATGGCTGACGGCCGTGGGCTTTTTTACACCCCGCCCCCTCTCAGCATTATTTTCCCGACATCGGTTTGATGACACCCATCCGCATTCACGGGGCAGGGCGATGGCAGGACATAGCAAATGGAAGACGATCAAGCGCGCGAAGGCCGCGACCGACAACAAGCGCGGCGCGCTGTTCACGCGGCTGATCCGCGAAATCACCATGGCCGCCAAGCTTGGCGGGGGTGATCCCGGCGGCAATCCTCGCCTGCGCACGGCCATCGACAACGCGAAGGCGGTGTCGATGCCCAAGGACAACATCGACCGCGCCATCAAGAAGGGCACCGGCGAACTGGAAGGCGTGGACTACGTCGAAGTGCTGTACGAAGCCTACGGTCCGGGCGGCGTCGCAATCATGATTCAGGCGGTGACCGACAACCCCACGCGCACCGTGGCCGATGTGCGGCACAAACTGTCGCGCAATCATGGCAACATGGGCTCCAGCAACTCCGTGGCGTACCTCTTCGAGCGGAAGGGACAGATGTCCGTCTCCGCCGAGGGCGTGCACGAGGACACGCTGATCGAAGCCGCGCTCGAGGCCGGTGCCGACGATGTGGTGCGTGACGAGACGGAGTTCACGATCACGACCGATCCGGGCGCGCTGCACGCGACGAAGGAAGGGCTCGAATCGAAGAAGTACAAGGTGGCCGACGCCGAACTCGCGTGGGTGCCCAAGAGCACCGTAAAGGTGGAAGGCGCTGCGGCCGATCAGCTCATGAAGTTGCTTGAAGCGCTTGAAGAGCTCGATGATGTGCAGAAGGTCGACGCGAACTTCGAGATGGACGACGACGCAATGGCCGAGGCGTGAGTCCGTTGCTGGTGCTCGGGATCGATCCGGGCACCGCCGTCACAGGGTACGGTGTGGTCGCCTTCGACGGCCGCATCGCTACCCTCGTGGAGTGCGGCGTCATCCGCACCACGGCCAAGGACCCGCTTCCCCAGCGCTTGCTGGAAATTCACGAAGGCGTGGAGGAAGTCCTCGCGAGGCACCGTCCCGACACGATGTGCGTCGAAGACGTCTTCTACGCCAAGAATGTGCGCACCACGATTGTGCTTGGGCATGCGCGCGGCGTCATTCTGCTCGCGGCGCAGAAGGCCGCCCTCACGATCTGCGAGTACCCGCCGGCCGAGATCAAGAAGGCGATTACCGGTACCGGTGCTGCCACCAAGGAGCAGGTGCAGTTCATGGTGGCGCGCCTGCTACGCCTGAAGAGTGCACCGCAGCCCGCCGACGCGGCCGACGGCGTGGCCGCCGCGCTCTGCGCCTGCCTCCTGTCATCGCGACCGAAGCTCCCCGAGCTGCCGGCGATGCGCATCCCCCTCTCCAATCCCGTGAAATGATCGCTCTCGTCTCCGGCACGCTCGTTCATCGCGAACTCGATCGCGTGGAAATCCTGACGGCGGGCGGTGTGGGCTACGAATGCCTCATTCCGCTCTCGGTCTTCGAGTCGCTACCGCAGGAAGGGGCCGCGATCACGCTGCATACGCATCTCGCCGTGCGCGAAGACGCGTGGCACTTGTATGGATTTTCAGATCGCTACGACCGCGCGGTGTTTCAGCGGCTGCTCGTGGCCAAGGGTGTCGGCCCCGCCCTCGCGCTCGGCATCCTGTCGTCGCTCACGCCGGAGCGCGTGGTGCGCGCGCTGCGCGAGAAGGACATCACGACGCTCATGCGCGTCCCGCGTGTCGGCCGGAAAAAGGCCGAGCAGATCATCCTCGATCTGGCCGACAAGATGGACAGCATGGGCGCCGCCCCGGCCGCAGCCGGCGTGGCCGCAAGCCCCGTGGCCGACGACGCGATCCGTGCGCTGGTCGCACTGGGCTACAACCAGACGGATGCAGACCGCGCGGTGCGCGGCGTCATGGAGAGCGGCGCGGGCGGGGATGTGGGGGCGGCGGTGCGGGCGGCCTTGGGGCGGCTGACCGCGAAGTAGGGCGAGCGTCGGTGCTCGGCGGCAGAGACTCACGTGAGCTTGGAGTGGTGAGTTGAAGTTTCGAGTCGTGAGTTTCAACTCAACACTCCAAACTTTCACTCACAACCCAAAACTCACGTGAGTCGATCGCCCCAGCACCAATCCCGGCTCACCGCCGATACTGCGTCGCATCCCGCTGCGGCTTCCCACAACTCGGCACCGTGATCACCTGCCCCGGGCGTCCACCGGGAATCGGATCGACCAGCACGCGCGAGCTCTTCTCGGCATCTTCGCTGGCGAGGTAGACGAACATCGCGGTGAGCGTCGCGTTGTGCTTCAGATCGTCGACGATGATCTTGTCGAACGCGTCGCGGTTGGTGTGCCACGTGCTGTTGCTGTAGTCCCAGTTCAGCGCCCCCAGTCCGACCGCCGGCGCGCCCCAGCAGCGGAACGACGCGTCGTCTGATCCAGCGCCGATGCCCGACGGGCCCGAAAGGCGGATGTACTGCGTGAACTGCGACGGCATCTGGCTCATGTACTGCGCCAGGCGCGGTCCGTTCTCCGGATGCAGCCCCGGACCCGTGCTCACCACGCGGCCCGTGCCGTTGTCCTGATTGAAGGCGAACTGCAACCCCTTCACGACTTCCGGGTGATCCGCGGTGAACGAGCCGGAGCCGTTCAGCCCCTGCTCTTCGCCACTCCAATGCCCCACGATGATCGTGCGCGACGGCTTCGGATAGACCGCATGCAGAATGCGCAGCGCTTCCATCATCGTGATCGACCCCGTGGCGTTGTCGGTCGCGCCCGAGTGCCCTTCCCAGCTGTCGAAGTGCGCTGACAGCACCACGTACTCGTCGGGCTTCGTGGCGCCCTTGATCTCGGCGATCACGTTGAACACCGGCTTGTCGCCAAGCGCTTCGGACTCCGCCATCAGACGCACCTTCGGGCCCTGCTTGTTCTGCGCGAGACGGAACAGCATGCCGTAGTCTTCACATCCCACATCGAACGTGGGCAGCGCGGCGTTACGCGGCGAGCCGAAGATCTTGTTCACGCCCGGATACTGCGAATAATTCGATTCGAATACCGCCACGGCGCCGGCCGCCTTCACATCGCTGTAGAACGTCGGCACGCGCTGCGTCACGCCCTGATACGTGGCCGACAGATCGCGCTGAAGCGAATCAAGCGACGACTGCGTGCTCGGCATCGCAAACTCCGCCATCTGCGACGCTGGACGGCAGGTGAGGCGCGGCGCCGAGGCCAGCACGATCTTGCCCTTCACACTCGGCAGCCACGCCGCGAACTCTTCGGGCGACTGATACGGCTTCACGACAACCACCTCGCCCTCGGCCCACTTGCCCGCCGTATTGCCGCTCCACGACAGCATGTTGATCTCGAGCGCCTTCGTGCGCGGCGCCGTGAGCTGCGCGAACGCCGCCCCCCGCTTCCACGAGTTCCAGGTGCCGTACTGCTCCTTGCGCGCCGACACACCGAACTGCTTGTAGGTGGCCAGCAGCCAATCCTGCGCGCGATTCATGTTCGGCGAGCCGGTCAGGCGCGGGCCGACGGAATCGAGCAGCGTTTGCGCGAGCGCACCGGCCTGCGACCGCTGCATCCCCTCTTCCCACAACTTCAGGATGACGGGATCGGTGGGCGCGTCCTTGCGCACGTAGTCCGGCGTGGGAGAGATCGGGAGCGCCTGAATGTTCTTGGCAACCGGTGACGGGCCACGACCGGGCTGGGCCGACGCGGAGGCTGCGGCAGAACCGGCCGTTGCCAGCAGCAGAGCGAGTGCAGTAGACGTACGCATGCGATGTTCTGGTGTTCGGTGAATGAAGTGTCGTTCGTCAGGCCCGCGGACTCAATCCATCCACGAGCGACGTGCGATAGGCCTTCCATGCCGGCACGAAGCCGATGACGACGCCGGCGACCATCACGACGGCGAGATAGGTCCACTCCGTAGCACGAAGCGGATGCAGGGCGAGGTGCAAGCCGAAACGCTGCTCGATGGGCCCCTGTGCCATGAACAATCCGAGGTACACGGCGGCCACGCCGATGATGCACCCCAGCAGCGCGAGCAATCCACTCTCGAGCACGAGCAGCGAGATGATCATGCGCGGACCCGCACCCACCGCACGCAGAATCGCCATCTCGCGACGACGCGCTTCGAGCGACGAGTACAGCGCGACGAGCATGCCGGTGAGTCCGATCGCCACGGCGAAGATCGCAATGACCCGCAGTCCGACTTCAGCGCTGCCGATGTTCTGCCACAACTCGCCAAGCGCCACGCCGGGAATGACCGCCGTGAGCGGCTCCTCAAGATCGGTATTCATCTCACGCTGCAGCATCAGCGCTTCGAACCGATTCTTGGTCCCCACGAAGAACGCCGTGATCTGATCGTCGCCGTGATCATGCGCCGGCTCGGTAGCCGCCGGTTCGGTAGCCGCCGGCTCACTCACGGCCGGCTCCGCCGCCCGCTGCTCCACCGCCGCCGCCTTCACCTCCGGCAGCGCACGCGGCGGCGGCTCAGCCCCCGGCATCACCAGCGGCGTCCCCGGCGGTGGCTCCGCCCCCGGCATCACCATCGGCGTGCCTGGCGGCGGTGCCATCGCGGCCGCCCGCTTCTTATTCGCCGCAATAATCGCCGCCGCTTTATCGCTGTTCTGCGCC
>CAIUOO010000128.1 GCA_903900795.1 uncultured Gemmatimonadota bacterium
CCGCGATAGTCGGCCAAGTCGGGATTGTCGGGCAGGCCGCCGACATAGACCGAGAGCTTGGGGCTGACGATGAGGTGCCAACGGGCGGGCGATCCGATCATGAATCCGCGGCGAAAAAACAGGGTATTGAGGCTTCGCGAGTCCGGGATGGCGCGACCGTTGGATTCATGCTGATACCCGGCTTGGAAGCCGAGCCAAGTCAACCGATCGGTATTTGCCGTGCGTGCCGGGGCGAACGATTCGTAAAACAGCGACGGCATGTAACTGGTGTCGTAGAACGGGCTGGAATTCGCGTTGAGGGCCCAAAGCGAACGCTGAGTGTAGCCAAATTGGAGCGCGCGCAGCGCGTGTTCCCGATCACCCGCGCTGAAGCCGCGGAGCCGATATTTGAAGCTGAACTGGAATTTGGCCGCCGGGGCATCCGCGCCGTAAAGGAAGTAGATCGCCTCGTGCGCGGCGAAGTGGCTCCAAAAAGTCCGATCAATCGAGGCCGCGGCGGAAGCCACTGGAGCAGGGGCTGCGGGGGAACGTGGCGAATCTTCCGGGTGAATGACGTCCTTACCCTGCGCCAAGATCACGGTCCGCAGCGGCGTGGAGCCGAAACCGGCGACCTCCAAGATAACCGGTCCGCTCAGATCGCGCGGTAGCACGAAAACATAATCGCGACGCGCGAACGCCCCGGCCCGGAGGGTGTTCGGTCCCTCTTCCTCGGCCTGAAGTTTAACCGGAAGCGTTCTCGCACCGACCGTCAGGCTGCCCGCGATCAACCGGGGCGGATTGAAAGGGGTAGCGACCGCCGTCGGGTTGAGGCCGACGAGTGTGATCCGCACGGATGCTCCGGAAGGGACGGGTGCCGACGGCGGCACCAGCGTGTGGAAGGCGACTTGGCCGGAAAGCAATCGCGCGCCGACAAAAAAGAGGGCCGCCAACAAGGTGTTTTTCATGGGGTGGTCGGACTAGCCGTGGAACGCGCATTTTGTCGCTGGGATCGAGAAGTGGTCCGGCTCGGTGCAGCCTGCAGTCGCCGGAGAGCGGTGAGGGTAAAATTGCGACGGACGGACCAGCGATTGCAGCGCGCGGAACGTCACCACAGTCGCGGTAACCCAAAACGACGATCGCAGGGTCGTCGCGCCGACGGTGCGTAGCTCCTGGGCTCCGCCGCCGATCGCGTGAAGGCCGAAAGCCAAAAAAGCGAGGACCGTGGAAACCGCGACGAAGAGAGCGGCGTAGACGGCCCAACGCCTGCGCCACAACCGCTCCGTCATGGCCACGGCCTCGAGATATATGAAACCCGAAAGGTAATTGAACCCGCGCACCGAGGGCACCGCGTGGCCCACGGCGGCGCGCGATGCCGGACTGCCAAACAGCGCCCGGCCGCCGCTCGCGACCGTCACCAGCCCGAACCCGATGGCCGCATGCGCCAGCCATCGCAGGGTCCGATCGCCCACAGCCTGCGTCGGCCGGGTGGGCAAAACGGTTTGGAAAGCGGATGACATGGGATCGGATGGATTGGCGGCAGAAGGGTTCGAGTCTTTTGGGTCTCTCGCTGGGATCAGGGCGGGCCCGATTTAGGCGGCACGTGGAGCACGGAATTCTCGCCTCCGTAGGGATTGGGACAGCCTTCCACACACGCCGGGTCGGGTAGCCAGCGGTCGTTTACCACGAAGAGGTATTCGTAGTCACCGGGTGGGAGGCTGAGATCGATATGCCGCTCTTCGCCATCACGCTGAAGCTCAGTGGGCTGCCAGCCATTGAAGCTGCCCGCGAGGCATACGGTGCAACCATGCGGGCAATGCACGCCCAGCCGGACAGTCTTAACTATGGGGGTGGGCGTGGCCGGGAAGTTCGACTGCTTGGATTTCGTTTTGCCGGTTGTTTTCATAGGGGTGCAGCGGGTTGTGCGCTTGGGTCCGGGGCTTGTGCACCTGACGAATGGGAACCCTTCGCGCTCAATCGAACAACCGGCCTTCCCCGGCTTCTTCGTAGGTCACGCCATCGCGGATATGGTAGATGCGTTTGAAGGTCGGGATGATTTTCTCGTCGTGGGTGACGACGATGATCGCGGTCTCGTAACGGCGGGCCATGTCGTTGAGAATGCGAATCACCGCGAGTGCCCGTTCGCTGTCGAGTGGGGCGGTGGGCTCGTCGGCGAGGATGACTGGCGGGCGGTTGACCAGGGCGCGGGCGATAGAGACACGCTGCTGCTCGCCGCCGGAGAGTTGCGACGGCATGGCCTTGGCGCGATGCGCGACATCGAGGGCCCCGAGGAGCTCCAACGCCCGCTGGCGGGCGTCGCGATTGGATTGTCCGGCCAGCATGGGCAAGAGGGCCACGTTGTCGGTGACGTCGAGAAACGGGATCAGGTAGGGGGCCTGAAACACGAAGCCGATCTTATCGCGGCGCAGTTCGCGCAGATCGGAAATCTTCCAACCTTGGTCGTAGATCACCTCTTCACCCAGCGACATGCGGCCGGCAGTCGGCTCGATGATGGCGCCGAGACATTTGAGCAGGGTGGTTTTGCCGGAGCCGGAGGGACCCACCAACCCGACGACCTCGCCGGGAGCGACCTGCATGTCGACGCCCTTCAGGGCATCGACGGCGGTGTCGCCGGCACCATAGCGTTTGCGCAACCCTTCGATTTTGATGCCTCGCCAGTGCATATCAGCCTCCGATCGCCTCCGCCGGGTCGACTTTGAGCGCAGCGCGGATGGCCAGCAAGCTGGCCAGAACACAGATCACCATCATCGCGACGAACCCGCGGGCCGTGTCCCCTGGCTCGAGCAGGACGAATTTGGGGAAGATGGGCGCCCAGATGGTGGCGGCGATCTTGCCCACCACGAAGCCGATCACGCCGAGCCCCACCGCCTGCTGCATGATCATGGCGGCGATGGTGCGATTCTTGGTGCCGATCAGCTTGAGCACGGCGATCTCGCGGATTTTGCCCATGGTCAGGGTATAAATGATAAAGGCGACGATGGCCGCGCTGACGATCGCCAGGATTACCAGAAACATGGCAATTTGCTTTGCCGAGGTGGCGATCAGCTTGCGGACCAAGAGATCCTCCATCTGCAGACGCGTGTACACTTGCAGCCGTTTCCAGCGCCGGATGGGCTCGGCCACTTCCTCCGCGGTGTAACCGGGCAGAGTCTGCACCAGCACGGCGTTGACGGATGGGTTGATGCTCTGGGAGGCCAAGACCGCATCGAGCAAACCGGGCACACCCGGGCGGTTGAAGGCCGGACTGGCGGTGGTGCGGCGGCGCTGTTGGACGATGGCGTCGTTGTCCTTCAGGAACTGTGCGTCCTGTGCATCCTTTAGCGGGATAAAGATCATCGGGTCGCCGCCGGAAGACACCATGCGCCGGGTCAGCCCGACGACGGTGTAGAGGTTGCGGCGGATCTGAATGCGTTCGCCGAGCTGGAACTTGGTGGCGGCATCGGCCACGGCCTCGTAGTGCCCGCGCGTGATTTGGCGACCAGCGATCAGATACCCGGGCTGCCCGGGTTCGCCGGGGCCGCCGGGCACGACCCCGACGACCATGGAGCGGACATCGGTGTCGCCCCGGCGCACCTGCATGGTGAGGTAGGTGACGTTGGCTGCGCGCGCCACACCGGGCATGCCCAGAATGCTGCGATAAACATCGTCGGGCAGGCTGGACGGCTCGGCATAGGGACCAAGCGTGTCCTTCTGCACCACCCACAGGTCCGCGCCGCTGTTGTCGAGCAGCGCCTTGGCGTCGTCCACCATGCCGCGATAAACGCCCGCCATCGTCAGCGTCACCCCGATCAACAAGCCCAGCCCCACCCCGGTGAAGACGAACTTGCCCCACGAATGCAGAATGTCGCGGCCCGCGAGACTGATCATGGCGCGACTCCCGGCAGGCGCTCGACGAGTTTTACGCGGGTGTGGGCGCCGAGCGAGCGCTGGCTGTAGACCACCACACGGGCGCCTGCCTTGAGCCCGTCGAGAATCTGCGCCCGGCCCTCGAGGTCGATCGCGCCCAACTTGACCGGCGCGAACCGCACCGAGTCGCCCTCGAACAGCCAGACGCCGAGCTGCCCTCCGATCCGTTGCACGCTGGCATTGGGCACTACCGGAGCGGCCGGTAACGGGGGCAGCGTCACGGTAACTTCGACCAGTTCACCGACCGGAGGCAATGGCTCCGGCAGGATGTCGAACACGACCTTGGCGAGAGTTTCTTCGGTCACCGCATCGGCGACGGGCTCGACCCGCAGCACCTGCCCGGCGACGGCGCGACCGGCTTGCGAGCGGAGCACGGCGTGGGCCGGCAGGCCGGCGCGAAGGCCGCCGGCGCGCAGTTGATCGAAGCGCACATTCACCCAGAGGCTCGTCGGGTCGATGACCTCCACGACGGGTTGTCCGGCCACGAGCGTCGTGCCCGGATCGGCGTTGCGCGCGGCCACCAAGCCATCCCTCGGCGCGACCAGACGCAGGTTGGCCCTTTGCCGGAGCAATACTCCGCGGTCGGCGCGGACCCGCGCCAACTCCTGATGGGCGACCTCCAGATTGGCGCGGCTGGCGGCGAGGCCGGCATGGGTGACTTGCAGTTCCTGCCTTTTGGCGCCGACCGCCTCTTCGCTGGAAGAGCCCGCTTGTAAGAGCGTTTCGTAGCGGGAGGCTTGTGCTTCGGCATAGCTTTGGCGCGCGACCATCTCCCGAGCCTGCGCCTCGGCGGCCGGCACCCCGGCCTCGGCACGCTTGAGCGCGGCCTCTTGGGCGGCGATGCGATCATCGAGGTCCACCGGATCCATCTCGCCCA
>CAIUOO010000129.1 GCA_903900795.1 uncultured Gemmatimonadota bacterium
CCCATCCCGAACACGGTCGTTAAGCCAAGCAGCGCCGATGGTACTCCGGTCGAGAGACCGCGGGAGAGTAGGCCGATGCCGGCACCTTGTGAAGCCCCCGTCACCCATCCTTACGGATTCCGGTGGCGGGGGCTTCTGTGTTTCAGTACCCATCCCCCACAAGCGCTGGTGTGGCTTCCCGTGTCCATCCGGAGGACGGCAGCTCAAGCGTGGGTTGGCGCGTGCACACCGATTGCTTCGCTCGGCACGGGTTTGTCGTAGCGCGGTCGTTCGGCGCAATGGACCTGCTCGCAGTGCGGCGGTACCGTGGGAACAGAGAGGAATCCGCATCCTGTAGGGATGCAATTCCCCTTTCTCCTGGAGTGAATCCGTGACGGTCCCGACTAGCCATTCTCCAGTTGCTCCCCTTAAGATCAAAGAGATGCCGACGGTCGATCGGCCGCGTGAACGGCTACGGAGTCTCGGCGCGCAAGCGCTAAGTACCACCGAGTTGATCGCGACTGTGCTTGGCTCCGGCGGGAAGGGCGCGTCCGCGCTGGCCTGTGCCCAACTCGTACTTGAGCAGGCCGGTGGGTCCCTCGGGCGGCTTGGATCGATGCCGTTGGCGGCGCTGACGCGCGTACGTGGGGTGGGACGAGCAAGGGCCACCGCGGTTCACGCCGCGCTCGAGCTCGGGCGGCGTATGGCCGGCGAGGCGCGTGAGGCCGGGGTGCCGCTCCGCGGTCCGCGCGACGTGGCGGCGGTCTTCGCGCCTCGGTTGCAGGATGCGCCGGTGGAGGAGTTCCATGTCGCGATCCTCGACGCGCAGCATCGCCTCGAACGCGACGTGCTGATCACGCGGGGATTGTTGAACTCTTCGCTGGTGCATCCGCGGGAGGTGTTCCGGGAGGCGATCGCTGAGCGGGCCGCCGCGGTGATTCTGGTGCATAATCATCCGAGTGGCGACCCGACGCCATCGGCCGAAGACAAGGCGGTGACGGAGCAGTTGGTAGCGGCCGGGCGCTTGCTGGATATCCCGGTGCACGACCACATCATCGTGGGCCGTGGGCGCTATGTGAGCTTTGCGGAGGCAGGTCTGCTGTGACAACGATCGCGTTGCACGAGATGATTCCCGGATTCGGGCCGAGTGACGATATCTCCTATGATCGGCTCGACCATGAGCTCCTCGTGCGCGCGTACAAGTTTTCCGACGTCGCGCATGCTGGGCAGGTGCGTCATTCCGGTGAGCCGTACGTCTCGCACTGCGTAGAGGTCGCGCGAATTCTGGCGGACCTACAGCTCGATACGACGACGGTGGCGAGTGGATTGCTGCACGACATCGTCGAGGATACCGACATCACGGTCGAGGACGTCGCGCGCGAGTTTGGAGCCGAGATTGCGCAGATCGTCGATGGCCTCACAAAAATTGCCAATCTGCCGCTCTCGTCCCGCGAGGAGCGGCAGGTCGAGAACTATCGCAAGCTGCTGCTGTCGATCGCCAAGGATGCCCGCGTCATCCTGATCAAGCTTGCTGATCGACTGCACAACATGCGCACCCTCGACTATCTCGCGCCGGAGAAGAGGCGGCGCATTGCGCAGGAAACGCGTGATCTCTACGCGCCGCTGGCCCACCGCTTCGGTATGGCGAAGGTGCGTTGGGAGCTCGAGGACCTGGCGTTCAAGCATCTTGAGCCTGACGCGTACAAGACGCTCGCCAAACTGGTGGCCGCGAAGCGTGCTGAACGCGAACAGCTCATCGCGCAGATGCGCGAGCCGCTCGAGAAGCGGCTGTCGGACGCCGGCATCGCCGACGTCGAGGTGACGGGCCGGCCGAAGCACCTGTGGTCGATTTACAAGAAGATGCAGCAGCGAGACCGTCCGTACGAGGACATCTACGATCTGCTCGCCATTCGCGTGATCGTACCGAATGTGCTCGAGTGCTACCACGCACTCGGTGTCATCCACGATGGATGGACGCCGGTGCAGGAGAGGATCAAGGACTATATCGCACAGCCGAAGTCCAACGGCTATCAGTCGCTGCATACGACGGTGTTCGGGCCGGGGCGTCAGCTGTTCGAGATCCAGATCCGTACGCGCGACATGCACCGCACGGCGGACTTCGGCATCGCGGCCCACTGGCGGTACAAGGAGTCGTCGCGAAGCGCCGACGAACTGGATCGACAGCTCGCCTGGTTTCGGCAGGTCCTCGAGCTTCAGCTCGATGCCGAGACCCCTGGCGAGTTTCTCGAGTTCCTGAAGCTCGACCTGTATCAGGACGAGATCTTCGTGTTTACACCGACCGGTGACGTGATCCAGTTGCCGAAGGGGGCGACGCCGCTCGACTTCGCGTTCTCGGTGCACACGCAGGTCGGAGCGCATTGTGCTGGTGCGAAGGTCAATGGCCGCATTGCGCCACTGTCGCGTGAACTCAAGAATTCGGAAACCGTTGAGATTCTGACCAATCCGAATGCGAAGCCCAGTCGCGACTGGCTGTCACACGTGCGCACGGGCCGCGCGCGTCACAAGATCCGGCAGATGCTGCGGCTTGAAGAGCGATCATCCGCGATGCGCCTAGGACGCGAGATCATCGAGCGTGAACTGCGCCGCCGCCGACTGCCGAAGATCGACGACACCGGGCTGCAGCCAATCGCTAAGCTGCTGAAGTTGAAGGACGCGACGCACCTCATCGCATCGGTCGGTGCCGGCGACGTGCATGTCATGCAGCTGTTGAAGGCGCTACACCCCCATCTCGAGACGGCCGAACCGGCCGAGAAGCCGAGCACGCTCGAGCGCATCGTCGATCGCGTTCGTGGGACGGGCAAGGGGATCCGTATCCAAGGCGCGGATGGATTGCTCGTCCGCTACTCGCAGTGCTGTCAGCCCGTGCCCGGGGATCAAGTCGTCGGCTATGTCACCCGCGGACGCGGCGTGAGCATTCACCGCGGGGATTGTCCGAACCTTCTGTTGCTGGCGCACGAACCGGAACGCCGCCTCGACATCGATTGGCACGAGATGGCCGGAGAGCGGTTCATCGTTCGGCTCGCCATGGAGGGGACCGACCGCCGAGGGCTCTACGCCGACGTCGCGGCGGCAATGAGTGCTACGGGCACCGATATCAAGAGTCTCGAGCTGAAGACGACCGATGGTCGAGTAACGGGAGCGGCCATGGTCGAGGTCGAGAACTTGGCCCATCTGGAGCGCATCATCAAGGCGGCTCGCCGCGTCAAGGGTATCGTGGCCGTCTCCCGACGCGAGAAGATAACCGCCGAGGCCTAGGCGACCGGCTTGACGAAGCGCCGCGGGTGCGCCTGGTGCTGCCCGAAGAAAAGCCGATCCCGCTATATTGCGGTCATGGCAGCCCCTTTTCGTCTTCAAAGTCCCTTCGCCCCGGCCGGTGATCAGCCGCGCGCGATCATCGAGTTGTCCAAGGGGCTCGTGCGCGGCGATCGCTTTCAGACACTGCTCGGCGTGACGGGCTCCGGGAAGACGATGACGATGGCGAACGTCATCGCGCAGTGGGGACGACCGACGCTCGTGCTGTCGCACAACAAGACGTTGGCCGCGCAGCTGTACGGTGAGCTGAAGTCGTTCTTTCCGACGAACGCCGTCGAGTACTTCATCTCGTATTACGACTACTATCAGCCGGAGGCCTACGTCCCCTCGAGTGACACGTTCATCGAGAAGGACGCAAGCATCAACGAGGATATCGACCGCCTGCGATTGCGTGCGACCTCCTCCCTGATGGAGCGCGACGACGTCGTCATTGTGTCGACCGTCTCCGCGATTTACGGCCTCGGCGATCCGGTGTCCTATCGTGAGCGCATGGTTGCCGTTTCGCGTGGACAGCAGATTGCGCGTGACGATATCCTCCGTGCACTGGTCGGCATTCAGTATCTGCGCAACGATGTCGCCTTCGACCGTGGTACGTTCCGCGTGCGGGGCGATACGGTAGAGATCTATCCGGCTTACGAGGAGCAGGCGGTGCGGCTCGAGCTTTGGGGCGACGAAATCGAGCGCATTTCGAAGATCGACCCGCTCACGGGCGAAACGATCTCTACGCTCGAGCGCATGGCGATCTATCCGGCGAAGCACTTCATCACGAACCGCCCCACGATCGAACGTGCGAGTGTTGCGATCCGTGAGGAGCTGGCGGAACGGTTGGCCGAGTTGCGCATGCAGGGCAAACTGCTGGAAGCGCAGCGGCTCGATCAGCGCACGAATTTTGACCTCGAGATGCTCGCCGAGATCGGCACCTGCGCTGGGATCGAGAACTATTCCCGGCACATCAGTGGCCGTCAGGCCGGCGAACGTCCGGCGTGCCTGCTCGACTACTTCCCCGATGACTACCTCGTGGTGGTCGACGAGTCACACGTGTCGCTGCCGCAGATCCGCGGGATGTATAACGGCGATCGCGCGCGCAAGCTCACCTTGGTCGATTATGGATTCCGACTGCCGAGCGCGCTCGACAATCGACCGCTCGTGTTCGACGAATTCATGCAGCTGGTGCCGCGACTGGTGAATGTGTCGGCAACGCCAGGGGAACTCGAGTTGCAGTTGTCCGAAGGCGTAGTCGTCGAGCAGGTCATTCGGCCCACCGGGCTGCTCGACCCGATTCTCGAGATCCGCCCGGTCAAGGGGCAGGTGGACGATCTGCTGCACGAGATCCGCCTGCGGGAACGCAAGGGCGAACGCGTGCTGGTCACGACGCTTACCAAGCGCATGTCGGAGGATCTCACCGATTATCTGCAGCAGATGGGTGTTCGGGTGCGGTACATGCATTCAGACATTGATGCTATTGAGCGCATGGAAATCGTGCGTGGGTTGCGACTTGGCGAGTTCGATGTCCTGATCGGGATCAACCTGCTGCGCGAAGGGCTCGACATGCCCGAGGTCTCCCTCGTGGCGATCCTGGATGCCGACCAGGAAGGCTTTCTTCGCAGTGATCGATCCTTGATCCAGACCATCGGTCGCGCGGCGCGCCATCTGAACGGGATGGCGATCCTGTACGCCGATCGGATGACCGGCTCGATGCAGCGGGCCATCGGTGAGACGGATCGTCGTCGTACGATTCAGCGTGAGCACAATGAGACGCACGGGATCACGCCGCACGGCGTCCTCAAGAGCATCGACGACGTTCGGTTGATCACCCGGGTGGCCGACGCTCGCGCGCCGCACGAGGATGTCACGCCGGGCACCAAGCGACTGGGCGCGGAGAGCGCGCCGCGTTCGCGAGAGGATCTGCAGACGCTCGTTGGCGAACTCGAAGTGGCCATGCGCGAAGCTGCCATCGGGCTCGATTTCGAGGCTGCCGCCCGACTCCGTGATCAGCTGTTCGAAGTGCGCACCGCGCTCGGCGAGAAGCCGGAACAGGCGCGCGGCAACGCGGCCGCCGCAAGGCGACCGCCCGGCAGTGCCCCAATGCGGCGTGCCGGAGGCAAGCGTGGCCGCTGATTCGTTGGTGTACCTGCTCGGACGAGGCGCCCCCCGGGCGCCTGATCGGGATTCCCTGGAGGCGTGGGGGCGCGCCGTCGGCGCCGTGCTGCCGCGCCCCGTCGTGATCACCCTTGAGGGCGACCTGGGAGCGGGTAAGACGACGCTGGTGCGCGCTCTCTGCGTCGGCATCGGCGTGTCGGCCATCGAGGCCGTGACCAGTCCGACGTTTTCGATCATTCAGCAGTATGACGCGCCTGGCGGTCCGGTTGTCCATGCTGATCTGTATCGGTTACGGTCGGACGCGGAGCTGGCGCTGCTGGGCTGGGATGAGCTGGTGGACAGTGCTCCCGTCTTGCTGGTGGAGTGGCCGGATCGCGCGGTCAATACCCTGCCTCGCGACCGCATTCACGTGGTGCTGGGTCATGATCCCGAGAATGTCGATCGACGGTTGCTGCGCATCCACGCGCCCAGCCTGCGCTGAGTGGGGCGGTACGGTCACCGGTTGGCCTCGGCGACTGTCTTGGCGGCGTCGTCGTCTTCGGTGTCTTTGGGCGCGGCATGTCGGTCGACGTCTCGAGTATCCCTTGCGTCCTTGCCATGCCCGTCGTCGGCCCCCGCGGCCCGTCCAAACGTCTAGCCGACGTGATCTCGGCGCTCACGTATGCACTCGATCTCACCGAAGGAGAGCGCTCGGGGCACGGGCTCCGCACGGCGCTGTACTACGCGATGAAGCTCCCATTGCTGTCGCGGATTCTGCTGCTCGCACAGACGCTCGAGGCGTACTGGACTGAGAATGGTATCGACGCCGTGAGGAACATGACGCAACAACGTCGCGGCCGTTGGTGCGATCCGGGGCTCGACAGTCTTGCGTACGCGTTCGCCGCCGTGATTGACGCGAAGACGCCGTACACCGCGCGGTGCCGCGAGACGCTCCGCGCTGGCCTGCTGCTCGATATCGGCGAGCGTGGCATCTCGAACCGCATTCTCGATAAGACAGGCACGCTCACCGACGAGGAGTTGGGTGAGATCCGCAAGCGTCGACGCTGGACGTGGGAGATCCTGTGGCGCGTGCGTGCCGTTCAAGGGGTTCGCGCGGGAGGCCACGCAGCATCATGAGCGTCCTGATGGCCGGGGGACGGCGGTCGATCGTCAGGTCCTCGACGGGGGCTGGGGAACGGTCGGCCGGCGCGCTAGACTCAAGTGATGTCCGTCCCGATATCTCCGGAGCCTTCCGCGACACCCATCGCGCTCCTCCTTGTGCTCGAAGCGTCGTCGATCGCCGGCTCGGTCGCGTTGATTGCGAACGGAGCATGCGTGTCGGTGCGATCGGTCGCAATGGGCGCTGGTCGGGACGATCAGCTGTTTCCGGCGGTGCAGGCGCTGCTCGCTGAAGCCGGTGCGACCGCGCGACAGCTCACGGGCGTGGTGTGCGGTGCCGGTCCGGGCAGCTTCACCTCGCTCCGAATCGCGGCGTCGCTCGCGAAAGGCTTGGCGGACGGCACATCCGTGCCGCTCTTTGCGGTGTCGTCGCTGCTGCTCGCGGCGGCGGATGCGAGTGATGGGCTTCCCGCCGGCCCCGCCGTGGTACATGCGGACGCACTGCGCGGAGAGCGTTACGTGCTGGATGTCACGTTTGACGCGGATGGCCGTGTGCGGCCTACGTCGCCTCTCCAACGCATGACCCTCAAGCAGTTGGAGATGCACGCGGCTGGACGTCCACGGCTCGCGGTGCTCTCGTCGCCGGGCCCTGAGCACGAGACGTGCATGGTGTCGCCGTCGTCGGCAAATTTGCTGCGCGTTGCCGCGTCGGCATGGTCGCGGGCCGTTTCGTTGGATCGCTGGGAGCCGGACTATGGCCGCTTGGCGGAAGCACAGGTGAAATGGGAGGCATCGCACGGCGCGCCGCTGCCGACTCACGTGATCTCGTGACTGTCGCGGGCATCTTCATCCGACCGACGCGCGCGGAAGACGTACCCGCGATGGCGTCGATCGAACTGCTGGCGTTCAGTGATCCGTGGCCGGCGACCTCCTTTCACGAGCTATTGGCACATCCGTTCTCCCGGATGGCCACCGCGGCGGACGAGTCCGGGGGCGTTGTCGGCTACTGCATCATGTTGCGCGCCGCCGACGAGGCCGAGATCGCCAACATTGCGACGGCGCCGGGTACCCGACGGCGGGGGATCGGCGCCCGGCTGCTCGACGACGCGATCGCCGCTGGGGAGTTGGCGGGGGTGGTCGCCATGTTTCTTGAGGTGCGCGAGTCGAATACCGCGGCTCGCGCGCTCTATGCCTCCCGTGGCTTTACGGAGGTGGGGCGCCGACGAGGGTACTACCGGCACCCCGTCGAAGACGCGCTTGTCCTGCGCCGGGCCGCCGCCGCGTTCGAATAGCCTCACGCGCAGCGTTCGGGTTTGGTTTGGTCAGAGGTCCATCCTAGGTTATCCGACACCCATTACCATCGCACTCCGAGGAGGCACCATGAGTCGCAGCCTGAACAAGGCCATTTTGATTGGCAACGTCGGGTCTGATCCCGAAATCCGCACGGTCGGCAGTGGAACGCGTGTCGCGCAGTTCTCGCTGGCCACGAGCCGCAACTGGACGGACCAGGCCGGCGCGAAGCAGGAGAAGACGGAGTGGCATCGTTGCGTCGTCTGGAACAGCGCCCGGGGCTCGGGACTGGCTGACGTCGTGGAGAAGTACGTGAAGAAGGGTGAGAAGATTTATGTCGAAGGCGAGATTGAGTATCGCCAGTGGCAGGACAAGGATGGTCAGACACGCTATACCACCGAGATCAAGGTCAAGGAGCTGATGCTCCTCGGCGGTCGTCCCGGCGGCGCCGGTGATGACATGGACAGCGCACCGCGTCGCGCGGCGCCTGTGGCGCGTCCGAAGGCCGCCGGCACGCCGTCGGCCGGCAAGGAAGAGTTCGGGGACTTCCCGGGCGCTTTGGAAGATGAAGACGACGATCTCCCGTTTTGATTGCGCTGACATTAACGGTGCCCGCCGTCGGGAACTCCCGACGGCGGGAAATGTGATGAGGTCGACCATTGCCGTAATGCGCCGCGCGTTACGCGCATCCATCGCGGGCGTCTCCGATGTGAGCGCCTCGCATGCAGTCCTGCCGGCGAGTCGAGGGCCCGCCAGCGCCCCAGGCGTGGGCGCGTAGACTTTCCACTGTGAGGCTCCCTGATGCGCGCTGCAAACCGGCCGCCGTCGTCCACTGCCATCGAATCCGACCGGCCGCATTTTGCGGTCCATCGTATGGTGGTCGCGCTGCTGTCGACACTCGCTCTCTTGCTCGTCTGGCGTCCCGCCGTCGTGCATGGTCAGGAGGCAGACGGTCGTATCGGCTCGGTTCCCGACACGCCCGTCGATCAGGTGAAGGACACGGCGACCACTACGCACATGGTCCGTGCCGGCGAGACGCTCTGGGGGATCGCGGCGCGGTATTACGGCGATGGGCACCAATGGCCGACCCTGGCACGTCGCAATCGCCTTGCGATCACGGGACCCGTACCGCTGCAGGTTGGCATGAAGTTGACGGTGCCGACTTCGCCCGTGGCTCGTGGGGCGAAGACGGCCGCGATCGCGGCAGCACCGGCCGACTCCGCGGTGCCGAGTGTCGCCCTCGTCAAGGCTGGCGAGGGCACCTTACCGTCGTCGCCAGCGCGTCCCGCTGGATCACTCGCAGCGCAGACCATTGGCAAGTCCAACGCCGCCACCGCCACCTCGACCGGAAAGAGTCGGTCGCCCGCGACGGCTGCCGGGGCCGCCGCGGTGGCGAAATTAGCAACCGTCGCGACGCCGTCGCAGGAGACCGATACCACCCGGGTGAACTTTCAGCCGCCGCTGTCGAGTGAGTTGATGACCGCCCGTCGGGGGACGAGAATCGGTTTGGTCGATGTGGAAGCGCAGGAGGCGTCACGAAAGACCAGCGAAGTCGAGACGGTCTTTCATCGCGATTTGCCTGATGCGGCGGAAGCGGACCGTCGGACACGCGCCGTACTTCGGCCGAATGTGCCTGCGCCCCGACAAGCCGAGTTCGATGCCGCACCCTTTTGGGTATCGCCGTCCGATCTGGTAAAGGCCGGAGCGATCATGCGGCGTGTTGGTTCCCGGGAGGCGTCCGAAAGAGGGTATCCACAGCGCGCGATCGTGACGGATCAGATCGAAGTGCGCCCACCCCCCGGGGCGACGTACACCGTTGGACAACGGCTTGTGGTGGTCACGACGCCAGTGGCCGTGGACAAGCACGCATTGATCGCCATCCCAGCCGGCGTCGTTGAAGTCGTTCGGGCTGAAGCCGGGAAACCGGTTCTGGCCGTACTGATGCGGCAGTCTGGCCGCGTTGAGCAAGGGCAGCGCCTCCTGCCGACCGCAGGAATGTCGGCCCCCTGGCTGACCCCGCAGAAGCTTGCGGCACCGGACGTGAACACCAGCGTCCGCTGGATCGACCCGCATGAGTTGCAGCCGACGCTGCAGAGCTTCGTGATGCTATCGGCTGGCTCCGCGCATGGCGTCAAGGCCGGCGACGAGTTCGGACTGTACCGCAGCGGCACCAAGGAACTGCCCGCCTCGGAGTCGCTGGTTGCGACGGTGCGAGTGGTTCGGAGCGAAGCGGGCGGCAGTTCGGCTGTGATCATGCGCCAATATCAGGCGGACATCGTGGTCGGCTTGTCGGCCCGCCGCGTCGCCAAGGTTCCGTGACCGTACGGACGATGTGATCGCACACGACGTGACCTGCGCAGCATTGCTCGGAGATCGATCGATGACTCGCACGCGCCGAGGCCTCCATGGGCGTCGGCGCGTGTGTACATTGGGAGATCATTGGTCTCGGGCACGGCCTTGATGAGACGAGGGCGACGGCGGATTTCCCCATTGGATCGAGGAAACAAACGGTATGGCAAGGACGGTCGTGGTGACGGGCGGGGCCGGTTTCATCGGATCCCATGTCGCGGACAGATTTCTGGCCGAAGGGTGGGACGTCACCATTCTCGACGATCTGTCGAGTGGGCGTGAAGAGAATATTCCGTCGTCCGCTCGGTTTATCCGGGGCGACATTACCACCCCGGAGGCGGCGGCGCTGATTCGTGACGGCAAGTTCGACGTGATGTGCCACCTCGCCGCGCAGATCGACGTGCGCCGCAGTGTTCTGGATCCCGTGTATGACGCGACCCGCAACATCCTCGGCACGCTGAATCTGATGGAAGCCATCCGCGCAGGAGGGCACCCTACGCGCACCATCTTGTCATCCACGGGTGGCGCACTGTACGGGGATTTCGATGCGCCGCCGAGTTCGGAGTCATATAGCAAAGATCCTGAAGCGCCCTACGGCATCGCCAAGCTTTCGATCGAATACTATCTCGCGTATTACGGTCGTGTGCATGGGCTCGACAACGTGGCGCTGCGCTACGGCAATGTGTATGGTCCACGACAGGACCCGCATGGCGAAGCCGGTGTCGTGGCGATTTTCTGCAATCGCCTGCTCGACGGTCGGGCACTCACCGTGTTCGGCGATGGTGAGCAGACGCGCGACTACGTATACGCGGGTGACGTTGCGGGGGCGAATTTTTCGGCGGCGACCTTCGATCTCCCCCCGCGTGGCCGTCTCGATGCCCGTGCGTTCAACATCGGTACGTCCATCGAGACGTCCGTGAACACGGTTGCGGAAACGCTGCGTTCGGTGTCGTCGGCCGGCTCGCCGATCGACTACGCGCCAGCCCGCGCCGGCGAGCTCGCACGCTCTGCTCTCGATACGTCGAAGGCGCAAGCCGTGTTGGGATGGACGCCGAAGGTCACGCTCCGGGATGGACTCGAGAAGACATTTCGATTCTTTGCCGATCGTCGCGCGCGCCTGGAGAAGCAGGCGTGACGGCGGCGGTCGGACTGTTCGCGGCCCTGCAACTGGCCAGCGAAAAGGACGCGTTGCCATCGTCGATGCTGGGCATGCTGATCAACAGCGATCCGGTCACGAAGAGCGTGCTGGCACTTTTGGTGGTGCTGTCGCTGATCTCATGGGCAATCACGTTCTCCAAGTGGCGCGCCTTCAAGGCGGCCGAGA
>CAIUOO010000130.1 GCA_903900795.1 uncultured Gemmatimonadota bacterium
CTACGGCAAGGTCGCCCCGAGCACGCGGGGGAAGCTGATCTCGCTGGCCACGGAAACCGAACGCACCCTGTTTTTCGATTTCCTGCCCGTCGATCTGGGGACGATCCGCGGGTTCCGCACGCGATTCCATTTGTACACCGTTCCCGGCCAGGTCTACTACAATGCGAGCCGCAAGCTCATCTTAAAGGGCGTGGATGGGGTGGTGTTTGTGGCCGACTCGCAGGTCGAGCGCGCCGAGGCCAACCTCGAGTCCATGCAGAACCTGTATGACAACATGGCGGCGTACGGGTATGATCTCACACGCATGCCGTTCGTTATTCAGTACAACAAGCGCGATCTGCCCAACACGGCGCCGCTCGCGGAGTTGCAGGCGATGCTCAATCCAGGATGGGAAGTGACCGACCCCACGCGCATGCGCGCCGTGGCGGATCCCTTCAAGCCGGGCGAATTCCTCGTCAGCCAGTTGCCGACCGGCGAGTGGGTGGAGCGCGTCCCGACGTTCGAAGCTGTCGCTGTGACCGGCGACGGTGTGTTCGACACGCTGAAAGCCGTTTCCAAGCTGGTGCTCAAAACGCTTGCATAGCCGCGGGCGTGGCGCGCACCCGTCCTCCCGCCTCTCGACACTCCCGTGAACCTTCCGAACGCAATCACGCTGGGCCGCATCGCCCTGACGCCGCTGATTGCCTGGTTGCCGTTCACGTCGTCGTCGACCGCGCGCCTCTGCGCGTTTCTGCTGTTCACGATCGCCGCCGTCACCGACTACTGGGACGGCCATCTGGCCCGGTCGCGTAATCTCGTCACCGACCTCGGACGCCTGCTTGACCCGCTGGCCGACAAGTTACTGCTCGTTGCCACGCTGATCCCGATGTATTGGCTGCAGAAGCACTACACGCTGCTGGTACCGGAAGGCACAATGCCACAGCCCACGCCGCTGCTCTTTCAGACGCCCTTCGGCGGCGTGTCGCTGCCGCTCTGGATCGTCCTCGTCGTCCTCGGCCGCGAAGCGTTCATGACGGTGTTTCGGCAGGTGGCGGCGCGCCGCGGGCTCGTGATCGCCGCCATCGGTCCGGCCAAGTGGAAGACCACCTTCCAGAGTGTGTGGCAGGGTGCCGCGTATTGCTGGTTCTTCGCCGCCACGCTGGCGGCCCGTCAAGGATGGGAAAGCGATGGCACGTGGAAGGCGTTCGCGTACTTCAACGGCTTCGTGGGCGTGACCAGTATGACCGCCGCCGTCATCCTCACGGTGTGGAGTCTCTGGCTCTACCTGCGCCGCTACGGCAAGCAGGTCGCACGGCTGGCCTGAGTACCGTTGTCGTTCGTGGTACTTTTCTTCCATGAACATCGAAATCGTCACGATCGGCGACGAGCTCCTCCTCGGCTTCACGATCGACACCAACGCCGCGCACCTCGCGCGTGAATTGGCCGCTCTTGGGGTGCGCATCGTGCGCCGCGCCACCTGCGGCGATGACGCCGAGTCCATCGCCAGCGCGGTGAAGGACGCCCTCGAACGGACCGGCGCCGTGATCACCACGGGCGGCCTCGGGCCCACCGCCGACGACATGACCAAACCCGCCATCGCGTCGATCTTCGGACGCGGGATGGTGCTCGACCCCGACATTCTCGCCGCCCTCGAAGCACGCTGGCTCAAGCGCTTCGGCCACGAGCTGCCGGCCAGCAATCGCCAGCAGGCCATGGTACCCGAGTCATGCACCATTCTGACCAATGGCCATGGCTCCGCCCCCGGCATCTGGCTGGAAGACGCGCAGCAGCGCTGGGTGGCCATGCTACCGGGCGTGCCCCGCGAAATGCGCGGCATGCTGGCCGACACCGTGATCCCGCACCTGCGCGAACGGCTGCCGGTGGGTGGCCCCGTCATTCGCGTGCGCACGTTGCGGACCGCCAACATCGCCGAGTCGGCGCTGGCCGATACGCTCGGCGACCTGGCCCGCGGTGTGAATGGGCTCTCGTTGGCTTACCTCCCCGGCAATGACGGCGTCGACTTGCGGCTCACGTCGTATACCCTGCCGGCCCGCGAAACCGAAGCCGCACTCACCGAGGCCGCGTTGCTGGTGCGCGAAAAAGTGGGGCGA
>CAIUOO010000131.1 GCA_903900795.1 uncultured Gemmatimonadota bacterium
CCAATGCGCCAGTCATCAACTTTGAGGAATGCGGTGTGCCTGAATCCAAGGGCGGTCTAACGATCGCGCATACCAAACGCAAATATGCGACGCAGGCCGTGACGCTCGCCCGCTCCATCAAGCTGCGCGATCCCGACATACGACTGGCGGTGGCAACCGACCTTGATGCCCGGCTGTTCCGCGGCCTCTACGACATCGTCATTCCTTGGGACTTCAGCCGCCGGCTCGGCGTGCTCTGCAAGCTCGATGTCTACGACATCTCCCCTTTCGAGACCACGCTGTTCATCGAGACCGACTGCCTGGCCGTGGGGTCGCTGCATCTGGTGTTCGACTACTTTCTCGGCCGGCCGTTTGCCGTGTTCGGCAGAAACGAGCCCACGACCCACTACATCCAGTCGCCCGACACCGTGGCTGCCGTGGTGCCATCCGCGACCTATCCGGTGTTCAATGGTGGGCTCTACTATTTTGAGAAGTCACCAGTGGCGGCGGCCGTGTACGGTGATGCCAAGGCGCTGCTGCCCAGGTATGACGACCTCAATCTCGCAAGGGTCTATCACTCCCCCGTTTGCCCCAACGGCGTGGAAAGCGACGAGCCGCTGTTCAGTCTAGCGATGGCGAAGGCCGGCCTGAAGGCAGTCGACGATCCGCGTTTGGACATCATGTTCGCGCCGGAAAAGCCACGGTTTCAGATCGACATCGACGTGCGCGCCGGCGCCTGCTCCTTCATGAGGGGCGGCCGTCTTGTGTATCCGGTGCTGCCACATTTTGTTGGGGCCCGCGATTCGGGCGAGGCTTACCTGAGGGAGGCCATGCGGCTTGAGGCCGCCGCGCATGGCCGGTTTTTCTCGTGCTGTCTCGACGGCTTCATCAGAGCCTACGCGATGGTACAGTCGCGGTGGCTGGCACGCAGACGTCGTCGCCAGCACCGGCTCTCCCAACGGCCGCAATCCAGACACACATGAACAATCCTGTGCCAGTGCCATCCATCCTGCATCGGGCCGGCGAACTGCTTGGCCTGTCAGCGCGACGTCAACCCCAGCCCCACTGGCGACGTTCTTTCGCCACCAGTTTCCCGAGGCGTCGGTGCACTGCTTTGAACCACAACCCGCGCAGTACCAGACGTTGCAGCAGTGGGCGGAAACGCAGGGTGGTCGGGTGACCTGCCACCCTCAGGCGCTCCGCGAGACTACGGGATCAGCCATTCTTCAGAGCTATCCGCAAATGCCCCGGTATGCCTTTGGGGCTCTTCAAACGGCTCCTTCGTCGTATGGGCCGGCGGAAGTTTGGCGACGACCGTCCCCTCCCATTCCTGATCGATCACTATTCCCGGAAGTGGTTTGGCTGATCACCATACGGTCGCCCGCCTCGTTGATCGTGCTTTCCGTCCGATCGACGAACAAGCGCGACGCAACCACCGCCGCCGTATCGAGTTCGCGGGCAAAGGCGACGCGCGAACCGACGGCATTGATGTGTGCGCCCGGCGCAATCCATGCGCTGTTTCGTACAGGAGCGCGGCACCGGTGTGCGACTCGAGTCCCTTCGCGTGATTCCCGGAAAAGACGCTCACCGCTTTCAGACCCATCACGCCGGCTCCGGGAAGCCGCCCGGGAAGCCACCCTGGCATCACACCGAGCACGCCCTTCTGTTCTGGCCCGCGCATCACGGAGCGGAGCGGCTGCACCGCGTCACCGACGGAGAGGGTCATCAAGGTGTCCCCCGTGGCTGCCGTCCATCACGGTGCCGCGTTCGGGGCGAACCGTCTTCGTAAGCGCCGCCAGCGCGCCGTCCATGAGCGACGCCAATCACGGGCCGGGTTGGGGGCAAGGGCTGGATACATGCGAGCGACCGCGTCCCACATCGCGCGCAGCGCTTCGGATTGGGGGGATGCGCACAGTCGCCGGATCTCCACGTACTCGTCTTCCATCAAGACATCGAGCCTGATCGCCGGATGCGCACGCAGCGCCGCGGCGCGCACCGGCGCGTACGCCTCGCCGGTGCTGAGCTTGTACAACAGCACCAGCGCGTCGAGGTCGTCCCCACGGTTTTCCGGCCGCTGGTTGGCCAGCGTGACCGAACTCCCGTGCAAACGAAACGACACGAGCGGGTCGTCGATGTACGCGATGCCTCCCCGACTCGCGAGCCGCAGCCACATGTCCCAGTCGGCAAGCTGGCGAAGCGCCGGATCAAAGAGACCGACCTGGGCCACGAGGCTGCGCCGGAACATGACGGCGGTCGGCTCTCCGACGCAGTTACCCCGTGGAGCAGCCACCGCGATATCCGCAAACTGCTCCGCACTCAGGTCGGCGTCTCCTCCCATGATCCGCCCCAGATCGTGCGCCCCCACGTAGTCGAGGAACGTCGTGCGGAAGGCCTCGGTGACCGTCTCGTCGAACAAAAAGTGCCGACGACAGGCGACCATGGAGCGGCCGCTCTCGTTCGCCGCCCTCAGCATCGTGCCAACGCAAGTGGGGGTGAGGAGGTCGTCTTGAAAGACGAACTTCACCCATTCGCCGCCGGACAGCTCAATGGCCCGGTTCCAGTTCTGCGCCATGCCGAGCCGCTCTCGGTTCTCGTGCAGTCGCACCCGGCGATCCCGACGCGCGAATTCGCGGACCATCTCGACCGTCCCATCCGTCGATCCGTCGTCTATGATCACGAGTTCGAGGACATCGGCCTCCTGCGCCAGCGCCGACTCGATGGCCGGTCGGAGATACCGTTCCCCGTTGAAGGTCGGCATACACAGACTGACGTGCATTGGTGATCGGCTCGCAGATTCAAGACGAACTGGCGGTGGCGCCCGCTGTGGGATACTTCGGGGCACCGGAGATCTTCACGATGACGAACGCTACCCGCCATGGCAACGGCCGCACGCGCGGCACCTGCTAGGCTGGAACCCTGGACGATCACGCCAGTCGGTCGGACGCTTGCATCCAGCGGGAGTGCCGATTGGAACGTACAATCTCCACCAACGCGGAGCGTCACGTTCTCAGCGGTTCCCCTGCACTCTCCACACACAGCCCATTCATGAAGCGCTACATCAAACGATTGATGCCGTTGGTGGATGGGCTGTTGGCTCCCGTCGTCTACGTCGTGGCCTATCTTTTCAAGGCCATCAGGCAAGTCGGCATCAAGGAAATGCCCCGTTGCAGACGCGCTCTCATGCGGGTCGGGGTCTTCCCAATCCAAAATCACTACTACGAGCCACTCTTTGATGACCGTTTGTTGCGGTACCCATTAGACCAAAATCGCCAGCTCCCGGGCATTGATTGGAACACCGACGAACAACTCGCGCTTTTGAACGCATTTTCCTTCGGCGACGAACTGAGAGACACGCCGAGCAAGCAGAGCAGCGAACGTACATTCTTCATGAACAACGGCTCCTTCGGAAGCGGAGACGCGGAGTATTTGTACAACTTGATCAGGCTGAAGAAGCCGGCGACGATCATCGAAATCGGGAGCGGGAATTCAACGCTCTTGACCATCCAAGCTCTGGCGAAAAATCAAGCGGAGGACGGTGATTACCGATGTAAGCACGTCTGTATCGAACCCTACGAAGCGCCTTGGCTGGAAAAAACCGGGGCGACTGTCCTTCGGCAGCGGGTCGAAGACGTAGACAAGACGATATTTTCCGAGCTCGGAAAAGACGACCTATTGTTCATCGACTCATCCCATGTGATCCGCCCCCAAGGGGACGTCCTCTTCGAGTACTTGGAAGTGATTCCCGCATTGAATGCCGGCGTCATCGTGCATGTGCATGACATTTTTTCCCCACGCGACTATCCGAAGGAATGGGTCGTAGACGAGGTCCGGTTCTGGAACGAGCAATACCTGCTCGAGGCATTTCTGACATGCAATCGAGAATGGAAGATCATCGGGGCGATCAACTATTTGCACAACAATCACTTCGAGGCATTCAAGGCCAAATGCCCGTTTGTGACGCGTGAGAGAAAGCCGGGCTCTTTCTATATTCAGAAGATAGCCTGACGAGTCGGCCCCTACCCCCGCGCTACCCGCGCGTCTTCCCGCGCCTGCGACAGGCGTGACGGATCGCCCGATGCGTACAGAAAATTCCCGATCGCGAACAGCGGCGACCAGATCACTACGCACCCGGCAATCCACCCCACGAACGCCGTGATCAACCACGCCACCGTGGTGATGCCCACCTGAAACGCCTGCTGCGCCGAGCTCATCGTGAGACTGAGCAGCGCCACGATGATCCACGGCTACGGGCGCAGCACGTAGTGCGCGATGTTGCAGAACAGTGTGCCGCCCAGCGAATCCTTTTCCGACGTGGACGCTCACATGCGCAGCGCGAGGTACGACCCACCACCCGGCTCGGCGCCGGGATACCAGTTCGCCCACCAGCTCACGGCGATCGGCAGAATGAAGATCATGAGCGCCAGCTCCGACATGCTGACGCACGCCAGCGCCGCTCGGGCGGTGACGTACCGGTCGGACAAGTCCGACGGACCAACGGCGGGCATGCCAATGCCCGCCAGACGGTGCTCGCGCGGTCGGCGATCGCGTCGCATCCCCAACCGACCCCAGATGAATCGCGCAACAACCCATCGATGCCTGGGATCGCGCGACCGTCTGTGCCCGCAGCGCGGGAGGTGGCAGAGGTGGTGGCGAGGACGGTAACCAGCAGTGCGGGCGCCCGGGGCGTAGGATAGGGGCGTGTCGTCATCGCGCGAGTCTCCGGCGCGCTGGCCGTCCTGACCACAGCCTCGGTGGAATATGTCCGTACGCATGCGAGGGCTATTGGCCCTCATCCTGCTCGCGCTTCCGGTGGCGACGTCGGCCCAGTCGTCCACCTCCACCCGACCAGTGGTGACGATGGGTGCCGATCGCCTGTTCAGCGAATTTGCCGAGTTGGTACGCGGTCGTGCGGTCGCGCTCGTGTCGAATCACAGCGGACGCCTGGCGGACGGCTCGCACCTTGCCGATGCGCTCGCGGCACAGCGCGATGTGCGGCTCGTGGCGCTCTTCGGCATGGAGTACGACATCCGGAGCAACGATTACTCCGTGCCGCGCGACCCGGAGCGCACCCGCGACGCCCGCACCGGTGTGCCGAAGTACAGTCTGTATGGCGAA